>JADFGN010000551.1 GCA_022567695.1 Candidatus Poribacteria bacterium
CATTCAGCATGCGGATTGGTGCCGTTGCGTGCCTTAATTCATTTTGATCTGTATCCACGCCAAAATTTCGGGAAGTGATAGCCAATGTTATTGTCCGTGATAATCCCCGCTTTTAATGAAGCGAGAACCATTCAACAGATCGTTGAAGAGGTCAAAGAAGTGCCGATTGACAAGGAGATCATCATCGTCAATGACGGTTCAACCGATGGAACGTACGATATTTTGGAGCAGATGCGGCGTGAAGAACCACAGTTGAAAATTGTCCAATGTAAAGAAAATCGTGGCAAAGGGGCGGCGATTCGGCTTGGACTCGACCATGTCACTGGCAATGTAGTTGTCATCCAGGACGCGGATTTAGAAACGCGCCCCGACGATCTCCTGCCAATTCTGGAACCCCTACGAAAGGGAATCGCCCGTGTGGTTTACGGATCCAGATTCCTGAACGGGAAAAAACGGGCAAGTTGGAAGAACTACCTCGCAAACCGTCTGCTTGCTGGCTTCGTCAATCTATTGTATCGAACACATATCACCGATGAATCCACAGGTTACAAGGCTTTCGATGCCAAGTTGATTACGAGCTTGCACCTCACGTGTGAAGGGTTTGAGTTCTGTCCAGAGGTCACCGCGAAAATTTTACGAGCCGGTTACCACATCCATGAAGTACCAATTTCTTACTTCCCACGAACAAAAAAGCAGGGGAAAAAATTACGGTTCTGGCGTGATGGATTCTTCGCAGTGTGGACATTACTTAAATATCGCTTCACCTCCAAGACAAAGATCTTCAAAAAAAGAACGGGTTAGAAAGTTTACGACTTAGGAATCACGAATTAATTAAGTCAGTCATTTCGCTCAACCCCCTCTAACTCCCCCTTGTTCTGTTTTTCATAACTTAAATCAGTAATAATAAGGGAGAACCGAGCAACGTAAATTCCCCTCCTTGCGAAGGAGGGGCGAGGGGAGGTCGTAAATGCACCAGTTATTTAATTGCCGTTCCTTATTATACTTCAAAGTCGATTATCGATTGAAAATCTTAGAATTTCATTTGACTCAACTCTTGCAAGGGATGGTTTCTATACCGTCCCCTTTTTCGTTTCGGTCGGTGCCATGAGCTGATTTATGGTATGTGGCAATTTTAACTTCAGACGAAAACGGACGTTTCAGCGAAATTTTCGCTTGACACGAAATTGGATTCTTGATACCCTGTCATCAGATGATTCCCAAGAATTGTAACGATGTAAATCAAATATTTAGGAGGGAAGACAATGCGGATACAAAAAGGTCTACTCAACAGCGTCCTCAACAACCTTCTGGTGGTTGTGCTTCTCTTATCGACGGTTTCGGCGGATGCCCAAGAAACCAAAACAACAACGCCACAAGTGCCGCTGGTTACGGAGCAGATGCTACTTGAGGCACAGGATGACGTCAACAACTGGCTGATGTATGGGCGGGATTATCGAAGTTGGCGATACAGCCCGCTTGAGCAGATTAACACCCAAAATGTCAAAAAGCTGGTTCCAAAGTGGGCGTTCCAAACTGGTGTGCCCTATGATAAGTTTGAATGTACTCCCCTTGTGGTCAACGGTGTGATGTACATTACCACGCCTAACAGCCACATCTTTGCTGTCGATGCCAGAACCGGTGAAGAGATTTGGCGATATGATTATCCACTCCCCGATGACATGGCAATCTGTTGCGGCATGGTCAATCGGGGGGCTGCTATCAAAGATGATAAAGTGTTTTGGGTGACCTTGGACGCCCATTTACTTGCCCTGGACGCCAAGACAGGAACGGTCTTGTGGGATCGCGTCGTCGGCGACCACACGAATGCGGAATCCCTAACCGTTGCTCCCCTGGTGGTCAAGGACAAAGTGATTGTCGGTATGTCAGGGGCCGAATACGGTATTCGCGGATCTATTGACGCTTTCTATGCGGACACCGGCGAACAAGCCTGGCGGTTCTATACCGTCCCAACGAAAGATGAACCGGGCGGCGATACATGGGAAGGCGATTCATGGCTAACCGGCGGTGGTTCCGCCTGGGTGACGGGTTCTTATGACCCGGAATTAAATCTCGTTTACTGGGGAACAGGCAACCCTGCGCCCGACTGGAACGGTGATGTTCGCAAAGGCGATAATCTTTATACCGACTGCATTGTTGCCCTTGATGCTGACACGGGAAAACTCGCTTGGTATTTTCAGGCGACTCCTCATGACGTTTGGGATTGGGACGGGGTGAGCGAGCCAGTTCTCATAGACATGGATGTGGATGGAAAGCCTGTCAAGGCGTTGGTACAGGTCAATCGAAATGGTTACTTCTATGTCCTGGATCGAACCAATGGGAAGTTCCTGTACGCCAAGACCTATTGCGAAGTGACCTGGTCAGAGGGGCTTGATGAGAACGGGCGTCCGATTGTCAAACCGGAGGCGTGGACATCAGAGGAAGGCACCATCCGCGTCTGTCCGGGCGTGGAAGGTGGTAAGAATTGGCCCCCCTCCGCCTATAACCCGCAGACGAATATGCTCTATTTCTCTGTGCTTGAGTATTGTGGCTCTTACCACCAAGATCGGGTTTTTTATCGAAAGGGATTGCCCTATGTGGGAGGTGGTATGACCGCTGAGTTTGACGGCGGGGACAGGAAAATGTCGGGACACATTAGCGCAATTGATATTTCAACAGGGGATATCAAGTGGCGACACAAGACGAAGTTCCCGAATTGGGCCGGCTGCTTAACGACCGCTGGTGGACTTGTCTTCTCCGGCGACCTTGAAGGTAAGTTCATGGCGCTCGATGCGAAAACCGGCGAAGTTGTCTGGGACTTTCAGACAGGCTCTGGCGTTCACGCGCCACCGATTACCTATACAGTAGATGGAGTTCAGTACATCGCTATTGCGTCGGGGGCTGTGAAGTACGAAGAGGTGAATGTCCGCAATGGAGACACTTTGTATGTCTTCGCATTGTTTGATGAGGGAAAGTAAAACGTGAGATTCTTTATTCATAAATTTTACGTTTCACTGATTCGCTTTCAATGGGAGTCAAAAACATGAGAGAAAAACTGAAATGTTATGCGGCTTGCATCGGTCTGCTGCTCCTGATGGTGGGGGGCCAACTCCACGCAGACACGACTCTAGAACGGGTCCAGAAGAAAGGTGTTTTGACTATTTGCGCGGATCCGCATAATTTACCCTACTCTAGTTCAGATCCAAAAACCCCTGGATTCGATGTGGAGGTTGCTCAACTTCTTGCTGAGGAGCTTGGAGTCAGTCTGAAATTCCACTGGATCGATACCGTCCGTGACAGTCTTTTGGCAGACCTGTTGAGATACCACTGTGATTGTGTCCTTGGAGTTCTGATCGAGGAACGCGCCATGGAGGAAACGATCGAAATTGGCAAACGGGTTGATTTCTCGACGCCTTATTTCGGCACAGGATATATTTTGGTCACACAAGAGGGACAACAATCGGCAAATATCAGAAAGCTAGATGAGGTTAAAACAGAAACGCTTGGCACAGAGGCGGGGTCTGTCGCCGGGGATATGCTTAAGCAAAAGGGCTATAACCGCCGGCTGTATCCTTCTCAAATCGCTGTTCTTAATGCGTTGCAAAAAGGACAGATTGCTTACGGATGTCTCTGGGCAAACGCCGGGTGGCTGATTAAGAAAGGCTCCCCTAATCCGCGACGGGGTGCCGAAAGTACGGAGAAGGCTTACCCCGACTTGAAATTGATAGACGGGTATGTGCCTGAGCCGGGTTTCCGTTGGAGCATTGCTGTTGCGGTGAGAAAAGGCGATGGAGATTTTAACAACGCCATCAATGCAGTGATTCAGGAGAAATTAACAGGCGAACAGATTGAAAAAATTTGCAAGAAATATCATCTGCCATATTACCCGCCTTTCAATCAAACGGAACAGTAGAGAATGGAGAAAGGAGGTTGGGAAACTGGGAAATTAAAGGCCCTTTCCCTCCTCATTAGATCTGTTCTCCCTACTGTTTCTGTTCTCCCTACCTACTGTTAAGGAGGTATAAAAGATGCTTAAAAATGATACAACCCCTTTTGGGATTACTATTCTCTGTATCCTTTGGCTTATCTCAATCATGTCTTGGGAAGCCGCCGCTCAAGCTCCCGAAGAACCGTTGCAAAATCCTTATGCAGGAGATGATGACGCAATTGCTGAGGGGCAGATCTTCTTCCGGTCGTTCTGCTGGGGTTGCCACGGAAGAAAGGAGCGTGGAGGGAAAGCACCTGACCTGCTCAAACCGCAATGGCTCCATGGTTGGAGTGAAGAAGGTGTTTTTCACACAATCTCCAATGGTCGCCCCGGGACCGGGATGCAAAAATTTGGAGGGAAATTAACGGAAGAAGAGATTTGGAGAGTGATCAGTTATATCCGGATGGAACAGGCGAAAGCCGCAGGCGTCTCACTTGATGTCTCAATGCAATCCGCTAAAGAACTTGTACCGTATATGGACGGAGAGGTTCAAGCTGGAGAGGGAGTGTTTTTTTCGGAAACAATCGCTTGCGGCAAATGCCACACGGTTCGTGGAAAGGGCGGCTATGGGACGGGCAGCGAAATCGGTCCCGATTTGACCTACATCGCTCGTACACGTTCACCGCAATTTCTCATGACGTCCCTCCTGAATCCACGCGAATATATTGCTCCCGAATATGAAACCATTACCATCATTACGAAGGATGGAAAAGAGGTTACGGGTAGAAAGCGGAAGCTTCTCGACAGGCGGGGAAGGGAAGACCCGGAGACGGTGCAGGTCCTCGATAGTTCGGGAAAATTGTGGACGACCTACTTCAAAAAGAATATCAAAGAATCTTTCACGCCCATAGCGGGCATCATGCCTGAAAATTTCGCCCAGATCTTAACCGTGAAACAGCTTCATGATCTTTTTGCTTATCTGCTCACTTTGGAATGAAATAACGCT
>JADFGN010000552.1 GCA_022567695.1 Candidatus Poribacteria bacterium
TACGCTTAACGTTGCGTACCTCCAGCTGTTGGATGAGGGATTGATATTCCATAAATTCCTGTTCATTCAATATTTCTTGATCAAACTTGTGACGCAATTCCTCATAGCGTTCTTGTTCAGCATCTGGTAATCGAGAATGTTCTTCTATAGCTTTTAACAATACGGCTTCTTTCTCCGTTATATCCCGTTTCTGCCATGCCAAAAATTGCTGTGTAAATTCCTTCAAATCGTTTGACGACAGTTGCTTGACTGTTGAAAGCAGTTCTTCTACGGTGGATTTATCATATTGTGCAATAGACATGTGCATCTTCCTTTTGATCGGCGCGTTAAGACGGCGATCAGAATTTAGGCACCTCAGATTGAATCTGTCCCATCCCGTCTGCATCCTGTATCTTGAATTCCCAGCCAGATACAAGATGCAGATGAGACGTGGATCGACCCGAATCAGCTGCATGACTCCTAATGATACTAATTATCCGTCACTTCCCGGCAAAGTCAAATCGAACTTGATTTCCCTCTAATTTCAAACGCGCCTCAAACGGCTTTCCTGACTTCGACTTGAATCCCTTGAGAACTGATGTCTTGCCTTTGTTCAAGAGCGTCTTCACTGTATTAGATCGGAGTCGTTTACCCGCAATCGTCTTCCAGACACCGAACTTGCAACCGTTGCAACTAAACCACTTCTCATGTTCTACCACAGGCTGACTGCATATCGGACAGTTTCCCACACTTTCGGCTGATGTGGCTTTTCTCTCCGATTGGCGTGGTTTCTTTCCATTCCGCTTCGCGTATGTTCTATTTCGCTTCTGCTGTTGAGGAGTCGGTACGGGAATATCCATAACTTCACCACTGTCAGATAGATATAAGACCATCTCACCTACGTTTGGAAGGCTCACTGGTCGTAGCAGAATACGCCGCTGAATCAGTTCTCGAACCTGTTCTGCGTTCAAACTTATTCCCTTGTATTCCTTCCAAAGTACGAACTTACACCCCTTTTTCCAATCTGAACAGCCATAACCTCGACCGCCTTCAATAACTGGATGCTTGCAGCGTGGGCAATCTCCGAATCGGCTTTTGTCCACTGTAGATATGTCGCTCTCCCGAATTAAATCATTCGTGAACTGGACAATCTCATTCATGAATTGCCGGGGATGCAACCGATCGTGTTCAATCTCTTTCAGTTTTGCTTCCCATTCACCAGTCAGCTCCGGGGATTTCAGATTGGCGTCCTGCACCAGTGCGACAAGATAACGCCCCAAGTCAGTGGCGGTCAATGTTTTTTTCTTTCGGACAATATAGCGGCGTTTCAGCAAGGTTTCGATGATCGCTGCCCGTGTCGCTGGCGTTCCGAGTCCTTTTTCTTTAAGTGCCTCCTTCAGCTGTTCATCTTCCACGAATTTTCCTGCTGTTTCCATAGCACCGAGCAGCGAGTTTTCAGTGAAGTGCTTCGGCGGCTTCGTCATTCCCTTCTTGATAAACGGGTCATGAGGTCCGCTCTCACCGGAGGTAAACGTAGGTAGTTCCTGATCGTCCGCGTCGTTTCCATCTTCCTTCTGACTGTCTTCAGCCTTCGATTTTCTGGGATACAGCACGGTCCAACCGGGGTCAAGTATTCGCACGCCTCTCGCTCGAAACGGAACTTCGTTCGATACCCCATCCACCGTCGTTATTTCTTTCAGACAGGGCGGATAGAAGACGGCAATCAGCCGCGTGACGACAGCGTCGAATATCTTTTGTGACGGCGGGGGAAGCGTCCGCGGAAGTTTTCCGGTGGGAATAATCGCGTGGTGATCGCTGACCTTTTTATTGTTAATGATGCGCGTGTTGAAAGGCAGGGCGTTGAGGTTCAGCGAGCTAATTTCCGCCTGTTTAGCCGCCTCCAGCTTTTGAAGGATTTCCGGAATCTTATCTTTCATGTCGTTGCTCAGGTACCGCGAATCGGTGCGAGGATACGTAATCGCCTTATTTTCATACAACGACTGGGCGGCTTTCAGCGTGTCATCGGCGGACATACCATATCGACGGTTCATGTCCCGTTGTAGCTCTGTTAGATCGTAAAGAAGCGGTGGCTGGACCTTTTGCTTTTTAGTTTCGATCTTCTGAATCACAAAAGGCTGCCCTTTTACCTTATCCAACAATGTTTGCGCGTCTTCTTCCTTCTTAAACCGATTGCCCCTAAACTTAAAGATGACCTGACGGTAGCGGGTCATTAACTCCCAAAACGGCTCCGGCTTGAAACTCCGTATTTCGTCATCTCGCCGAGCGATCATCGCTAACACTGGTGTCTGCACGCGACCAACGCTCCACAGAATACCGCCTGTCCCGTAGCGCACGGTAAAGTTTCGGGTCGCATTTAATCCGACAATCCAATCGGACTCGCTTCGGCATCTGGCCGCCGCGTACAACGGATCGTAGTCGCTTCCCGGTCTTAGTTTGTTAAATGCACTCCGGATGGCGTCTTCGGTCAATGAATTTAACCAGAGACGTTTGAATGGTTTTCCACTGCAACCTGTCATGAGAAGGATATAGCGAAAAATCAATTCACCTTCGCGGCCGGCATCTGTTGCGCAGATCAATTCATCGGCACTTCGGAAAAGGCGTTTAATCACTGAAAACTGCTTGCGAACACCTCTGTTACTCACCAATTTCAATTCGAATTGTTTGGGTACAAAAGGGAGTGTTGCCAGTGACCATTTTTTTAATGCAGGGTCATATTCAGCCGGTTCTTTTAAAGTAACCAAGTGGCCAAACGCCCAAGTCACCTGATAGCCATTCCCCTCGTAATATCCGTCATGACGCGATTTGGCCCCGAGAAATGACGCAATATCGCGGGCAACTGATGGTTTTTCAGCAAGTACGACTTTCATACCTTTCCCCTTATCTTTGACGGATGCATTCGGCTGGCTCATTAAAACGGCTGGCAATTTAGCGTTGCACGGAATTCGTAAAATTATATGCTATGTCAGTATCAAGTTGCAAGGCATGACTCCCTACTGAGCTCTTCTTAATTGAAAATCTCGCCACAGCACTGACGCCAATACTTACAATTCTCGATGCAGATGCCCTTCACGAGCCCCCGGCTCAATCACACTAACCCATTGGATACCTTTGACAATGCCATCAGGGACGTGTCCGTGTTCAACGCCTTTGGGTGCTACAACCAGATCTCCGGGCCCAATGCGATACGATTTGCTCGTTCCGTCGGGGGTACGGAGTGTTACAGTTGTCATGCCTTCAGTAAAATACCAATATTCGTCGAAATCGTGGAAGTGTAATTCGGTCGGCTGATCTTTTGATACTGAGAAGGAAGCAATACTTCCCATGTTTGCCGAATCAAGCTGAGTTCTCAGATTTTCGCTGAGTCTTTCTCCTTCACCGAGCCGGATGACATACATATCCGTTTTCATTACCTTGTCTTCTCCTTTTTATGTTTAACCTTGTGTAAACGGCTTGTGATTAGTGCGATCTGCGGTTGTTGATCAAAGGAATCCAATCATCTGTAGTTTAGAATATATAGACGCAAATTCTTCTAAGGAGTTGCTTCATTTTTGTCAAAAAATATCACCGCTTCACTATAATACGAACTTGCATTATTGAGAGTAATATCAACCTGTAGCTGAAGTCGCTAGACTTCAGACCGAATACTTCCGATTATAGCACTGATACAAATTTTATTCAACACTCACATAGATGGAAATTACCCATAGATCTCCGGAAAGAAGTATGATAAAATTCTGTTGATGACGGGGAAGCTGCGGCTAAACTATCAGACTAAAATTAGTTAGGAGAAACGATGGAAAAAACAACATATCGAGTCTCTCCACCCGGATTTTCAGAGGAGCAGTGGGAGACTTTTAATCGGGATGGAATTATCATCATTGAAAACGCTTTGTCCGACGTGGAGGTCGATGAATATCTCCAAGCCATTGAGCGTGTCTCGTCTGCCGATGAGAAATATCGGGAAGGGCAACACTATGGCAGGGGGAATATTGTCGAGCAGGACACTGTTTTTGCGGGGCTCATTGATCACCCTCGGCATGTTGGATTTGCCTACGATCTCTATGGAGAATTGCTCAAGCTCCATCAGAGCCAGATTTTTGTGCGTCCCCCCGGAGAGAAAAACTATAATATCTGGCATCCAGATGGCGCGCGTGCATTGCCATACGGGGTGTTCTCGCCGGAGTTGCCATTACAGATTAAAATTGGCTACTGGCTGACAGACCTACCGCATGATAAGATGGGTAATCTAGTGGTGCTTTTGGGTAGTCACCGCAAGCAATACATGGACGGCTACGATACACACGAAAGCACGCCGGGAGAAAAAATCCTCTGTGTCCCCAAAGGTACCATAACGCTCATGCACTCAAGCATTTGGCATCGTGTCGAACCCAACGAGAGCAACGTGACCCGCAGAAATATCTTCATCGCCTATTGTCCCGCGTGGCTAACGCCCGCCGATCGTTTTCAATCCGATCCCCAGTGGTTAGAAACCCTGAACCGTGAACAGCGTATCATCATGCGTAGCTACAACCAGCCCTATCACAACGCTAAACCGCCAGCTAAGGATTTCCCTCTCTTCCTTGACCGAGAAACCAACAGCGACCGCGATGAAGGTGTATATCTTAATCACGTCGAGTTGCACCGTCGAAAGCGAAAAACCATGCACGAGAAGATGGCACAGGCTTAACAAAAAGTTTAGGCAGAGCACTATCGTGGCTTCTTAGGGCTTGGATGCGATATTTGGGATTCGCTGAAGTCATCAGAAACCTTTGAAGATCTGCGGGGTTTATACTCTCATCACGTTACTGACGAATTAGGAGGCCACTGATATGTCATCGAGAAGACTGAGAGGGCGAGGCTTCCGCTGAACTTTCGGCAGGAGCCTTACCCTCCCATGCTCCTAATCAATCGTAATTACTCGGTCGG
>JADFGN010000553.1 GCA_022567695.1 Candidatus Poribacteria bacterium
ATTGACGAGTGCTGCCACGTTCTCTTAGCCGCGCCTATCGAGATGGCGACAAAAATGGCGCGAATGCTAAACTCGTTCCAGCCAAAGTTGATGAATACGCTGATTCAACATGCCTATCAATCCTCTCCAACCGAATGTCTTAAGGTCTTGGATATCCTTTCCGACCTCACCAATTCCGGCAATCTTCTAAAACCCCCTCTCTTCCGGTTATTGATGGAGAGGGGGAATGATTCCAAAATCAGATCCAAGCTGGCATTGGTAATGGGCAAGTTTTCTAGCAACCCCTTGTTCTTCAAACACTTATTGAGGGATTCGGATAGCCGAGTGCGTGCTAACATACTTGAGGTCACAGGTGAGCTCAGTAATGCGTCCATTAGAAAAGTGGTTATGCCCTATCTCAAAGATGAGAGCAATCGCGTTCAGGCAAATGCCGCAAAAGTCATTTATGAGCGTGGACATCAACGAGGGATAACAACACTGATAGAGATGCTTGACTTACCCAATTCCATGAAATGTGCCAGCGCAGCTTGGGTGCTGGGAGAAGTTCGAGAAATTAGCACCCAAAAACACCTTAAAGAACTATTGCGTTCTCCAGAGGAGAAGGTCGCTTTTCACGCCAAAAACGCTTTGGAAATAATTGATCATTTTGTCCAACAACTGGATTCGCAACTAGCTCAGTTTGCCAAGCAACTGACATATTTCAATGAAGATGGAGATCAATTTAATCCTATCCGTCAGACACTGACATTTTTTGCCAATCAGCCGAAGGAGAAAGTGGCAGAAGTTATCCCATTACTGAATGTCCCCAAATTTGTCGAATTCCAAATGAGCCGTTGGATTTTGCCACTCGATAAAAAGGGAATGATGTTGGTTGCTTTACTGGCTTTCTTGGAGAAGAAAGAGATACGGGAATTTGCACATGCCCTGCTTATTCCAATGCAATTCCAGCAATATGTCAAAAAATGCGTCGACACTCTTAAAGGTTCTGACCAGAAGTCGAAAATGTCCGTCTTAGAACAACTGGCTCGCGCCTCAAAGTGGATTCAGACGGCATTCCCCGAAATTTCCGAAGAGATGCTCATAATACAAGTCAATGAAGAGGGAGAAAGGATACGCACAATTTCAGCCAATGAACTGGAAGAAGGGATGATATTGACGCGCGATCTTTACACCGCTGACAACACTTTTCTCCTTTCCAAGAACACTATAATTACCAAAAAACTTTTGGCACATATGAGTCGATATTTATTTGCCGAACCAATCTATATGCGAAGAAGGGAACGTTGGACGTGCTAATCAATGACTTTCATCAGGACCCTTTATGGGGTCATGTGACAACTCAAACTCAAAGAATCGGGTTAGATTCGTTGAATCATTTTATCGCTTTATGGAAGCAACTGCTGGAATCCTTGAATCCAGCGGCAAATGGGATCTCCACACTGCTTTTCTTTTGCTTGAAGAAAGACTTACTATGTCAATAGAAAAATTCATGCATTTGGCTCAGGGCACGAGACATCAGAGATGAGACCCGTAAGTTCTAGGCTTTATCTGGGTTTGCTTCTTGTTCTTTGAAACGAATAAAGCTAACTAAAATCTTCGCCGTTTCATCAGCTTGGTCAAAAAGCCGCTGGTGAGCCGTCTTGTTGAGATAGCCAAGCCGTTTTGAAAGGTGGATATAATACTCCACCTCCCGCAACGACCCCTTGGCAATGTAGAGAAAGCGAAGATAATCGGCTATCGTCCGCCTGCCACTGCCTTCTGCAATATTGGCTGCCACAGAGACAGCTGCCCATTGCATTTGGTTAGTCAGACTATAACGTTGGGACGGTGGAAACGAGCCAGTAGCTGATTCCGAAAAAATAGGTGCATTTGAATCTACAAATAGTATAACTCTGTTTCTGCGGTTATGACCATACAAAAATCTCATTCTCATTCGGCGAATAGCCGATGAACACCGCTAACACAATTCTTGGGTGCTTTCCCTGCACAGCTGCCACTTCATGAATGCAACGGGTATTAAAGAAATATAGGTCGCCCGGTGAAAGTTCCACTCGACAATTCTCGATGCCGTTCGTTGCAGCGTACTTGTGAAAAGTACCTTCGGCGATATGCGGCTGAACTTCCTCGGTCCACAAACACCGATGCAGAATCGCTTGGGTACTTTCTCCAGTCTCATCGGCATTCTGGAAGCAAAGCACGCCAGCATACTGGTGCTCGAAGCGGTACACCGCATAATTCGTTCGTCCCTCGCGCAGCCTGACATGGTCAATGTGCGGCTTGTAAGTGTGGCTGTGATAGTGGACGCGAAAAATCGCCGGGCCATAAAGGCGATCGCCCGGTTCTCGTGCAACCTTAACCTGCTTGGATGGCGCAAGATTCGACAGCGCGTCGTAGATTACTTTTACGGGATTGTCAAACCCATCAAATAGGAATTTGAACAGGTGATGCGTAGAAGCCGCGTGCTGGAAAAATCGCTCCTTATCGCGACCTCGATTCCCTAGACTGGTTCCGATGTCAATTCTTGCGCGTGTATCTCTGGAGTTCGTATCTTCCGGATCGCGCATCAGTCCCATATTGATGAATCGATGTATTAAGCCACGGCATTGGTCTGGGTCATAAGCCTGACGGAGAATAATTGCTGGCATACGCGCGCAAGACAATGCGTGAAGGGGGCGCGCATGATGTGAAAAGATGGTCTTCAAATCCGGTTCAGCCGGTATCCAGTTTGTCGAAGATTGCATGTCATCCTCCTATTCCTCTGAGTCGAGTGAAAAAGACATCTTATACCAATTCTTGATCAATACGCTACTAACAGGTAGTGGCGAATTTATTCGCTCCAAAAAGCGACTGAAGTCGCCACTACGGGAGTAATCATTAGTAGCCATTAGATCTGTAAATGGTATTACACAGCCGTAAGGGCGAGGCATGCCTCGCCCCTACGAAGAAAATAGCGATTTTGATACACGAAAATTAATCAAACGTCGAAATACGACCCGTTTTAACGCTGTCACTGATTCCTTTTAAAACGCGCATGTTCTGATAGGCATCCTCAAGGCTAGCTTCAGGCTGTTTTCCCGCAAGCAATGACTGCGCCCAGTGACGCATTTCTTCTAGGTAACCGGGACGTCCGATACCGTGGAACGCCGTATTGAGATCCCATTCTTCGGTGGGTGTGTCCGCATATCCGCCCCCTGTGCCGCTCCACGTCGGCATGCGGTAGAAACGCAGTTTCCGTGTCTCAAACACTTGGATCGCCTGATGATTGGAGCCTTTGATAAATACCATCGCCTCTAAGACAGGGCCGATTCCCAGCGTCATTGTTCCTATCGCTCCGTTTTCATAGCGTAAGTTGACGGAGATTGACACTGTTCCGCTATCTTCATCAATCGTTCCAAATGCGAACAGTTCGCTGACCGGTCCCATGAAGAATCGCATACAATCGGTCGGGTGTATCGTTTGGTCCAGCATGTAGCGCCACGCGAACGGCGTTTCTGGTTCATGAATGCGGGGAGATGGCGCGAGGTATCGCGTGTGATACTGACAAACCGTCCCGAAACTTTCAGCTTCCATCAACTCTTTCGCCATACGATGTGCGGGAGCATGACGCCACATCGTTCCAACCATCCCGGTCTTGCCGGATTCAATTGAGGCATCGACCAGCATCTTTGCGCCCTCGACCGTTGTCGCGGGCGGTTTTTCCGTGTAAATATGATAGCCACGTTTCAGACACTGAATCCCAATATCACGATGCAACTTATCTTCGGGCCTCCCGACGACAGCAACGGCATTGAGTTCCTCATTTTTGAACATTTCATCGTAATCGGTGTAGTGCCGCAACGCGCCGAATTTTCGCGCGTTTGCTTTTGCCTTTTCTTCGACGAGGTCACATGTGGCGACAAATTCAAATTCGGGAATCATCGGTATGCACTGCTGTAGCTGGGATGACATGCCACCACAGCCGATAAACGCAACTCGAATTTTGCTCATAATTTTTCTCCTGATGTGTAAGTGGATAGAATCCTTAACCTGCTTTTATGTCCCAAGCGGCTGACCAGTGTGGTCGGTTAATAAAACGGTTAGTCAACTCAAAAGGGAAAAAACTTCCATAGATTTTGGGAGGGCGGAAAATAAGAACGATTCCTTTGACCCATATCACCAAGAAACTGCTCTGTGAACTACATTGTCAAATATGTTCCGGCAGTTTTTGATAGGTGGGAGGACAAACTCGTCTCCGGGCGTAGCCTGCCCTCGAGCCCTTCACTGCGTTCGAGGACAGGCTACGCGAAGGGACTCCCCTGCCGCGCTTAGTAAGCTCTCCCAAGCACAAAACGACAGTAAACCAGAACGCGTGGAATTGCTAATACAAAAAAGTGGCACGCCCTTTGCTTTAATTCGATCGCCAGCATCATAACTTTTTAGGTGTGCCGCACGGAGGCGACAGAAGCAAAGCCAGCGTTCACGCCGTCGAATTATAATGTGGGCTATTCATTCGAAAGCATCTTGTAATTCTCCTAGAACCGCTAGTGTTTTCCCCCTTAAACACTAGCGGTTTTTTTGTTCCTGCACATAAAAACTCCGCATTGGCTCCCGAAACTGATTTCCCTCGCTAATCGTCGATTTCGGCTAAAACTTCTTCAAGCTTGCTGAGAGCATCCCATGCCGCGGGAAAGCCCGCATAAACGGCAACTTGAAATAACGCTTCAAAAATCTCTTCTAACGTGGCTCCATTATTAAATGCCATTTCGAGGTTCAGCTTGAGTGCGCTGTCTCTGCCTAACGCCGCCAAAATACTGATACTGCATAAAGAACGCGTTTTCAGATCGATGCCCTGTCTTGTCCAGATGCGACCACCGACTACCGAAATGACTTCCCTTTCAAAGTCTGGGCAGATCGACTTGAATCGACTAATTAGATCCTCAATGCGGTCATCGC
>JADFGN010000554.1 GCA_022567695.1 Candidatus Poribacteria bacterium
TAAAAGACCTCCGAAATTTAAGTCTCGAAAAGTCTACAAGAGTTTCACGCTTAAACAGACTGGATATGGTTTCTACGGCAATCAAATCCGAATCGGCAACTACCACTATAAGTTCTTCAAAAGCCGAGAAATCTTTGGTATTGTCAAAACCGTCACCGTAAAACGTGACCCGCTCGGAGAGGTCTATATTTTCATTGTCACTGACTATCACGAATTTTTTTACGAGTTCATGACGGGTGAAACCGCAGGATTCGACTTTGGGTTGAAAACTTTCTTGATGGTTTCAGATGGTACACAAATAGAATCTCCAGAGTTTTTCAAATGTTCTATCAACGAAGTTCGTAAGGCCGGAAAATCCCATTCCACAAAGAAGTTAGGCAGCAACAATCGAGAAAAAGCCAGACTAAACCTTGCTCGCAAGCATAAGAAAATTACAAACCAACGCCACGATTTCCAATTCAAACTCGCGAATCGTCTCACCCAAGACTACGATGTGCTGTGTTTTGAGGATTTGAACCTTGAGGGAATGAAACGCCTTTGGGGTCGAAAGATTAGCGACTTGGGATTCAATGAGTTCATTAAGATTGTTGAATACTACGCCTCCATACGAAATAAGAAAGTCGTTAAAATTGACCGATTCTTTCCAAGTTCAAAGACCTGTTTTGAGTGTAGCATGGTCAATGAAAATCTTGAATTGAAAGACCGAACATGGGTATGCGAAAGTTGTGATACCGTTTTAGATAGAGATTTGAATGCCGCAAAAAACATTCACAGAGTCGGGGCATCGGCTCTTGGGTTAGGCGATGTAAGACCGTCTACGACGGCTGTTGCTGCTTAACCCCAGAATCCCAAGTAATACTTGGGAGTATGTCAAAGCACTCTTCACAACCGACTGTCAATTTTCTTGGAAATTATGAAGATCAAACTTGAAAATCTCACGAAGCGGTGGGGAAATGTTACAGGAGCAGAAGCGATAAATTTAGAAATCAAAGACGGCGAGTTTGTCGCATTTCTTGGTCCCTCTGGTTGCGGTAAAACAACCACGCTGCTGATGATTGCTGGCATTTATAAACCGACAGCCGGGATTATTCGCTTCGACGGTCAGGTTGTAAATCAGGTGCCGCCCAAAGATCGGAACATTGGAATGGTGTTCCAGAGCTACGCGCTCTATCCACACATGACAGTCTTCCAAAATATTAGCTACCCGCTCAAGCTCAAGAAAACCGCGAAGACAGAAACTCAGGAGAGAGTCCAACGGGTGGCAGATATGATGGATATCGGTCACCTCATGGAACGCAAACCGGCTCAACTTTCCGGCGGGCAACAACAGCGGGTTGCCCTCGGCCGGGCATTGGTCAAAGCGCCGGGATTATTATTGTTTGACGAACCACTGTCTAATCTTGACGCTCGCCTGCGGCTCACAATGAGACGGGAAATTAAACGATTACAAATTGAGTCAGGCATAACTTCTATCTACGTGACTCACGACCAGATCGAGGCGATGACGATGGCTGACCGCATTGCGGTGATGAAAGACGGGCGACTGCAAGACTACGATACACCGGACCAACTGTATAACCAACCCAAAACGCTTTTCATCGCTGGCTTCATCGGCAATCCTCCGATGAATTTTGTGGAGGTCGAAGTCTCTCACATCAACGGCGATCTCCATGCCCGCGGCGAAGGCTTCAATCTCATCGTGCCTCCCGACCGGGGAGAAAAAGCGGCCGACAAAGGTAAAGTTATCATGGGTATCCGTCCCGAAGATGTTACCATCGGCGATGACGGTGTCGCCGGTGAAATCTATTCCGTTGAGCCGCTGGGTCGCGACGATTTGATTGATGTCCGGGCGGGTGAGATCGACATCCTCGCCCTCGCCGATCCGACGCAGAATTTGAAATATGGTCAGAATGTCAAACTTAACTTCAATTTAGATAGGGTACAATTTTTCTACCCAGAAACCGAGCGGTCACTGCTTTGGTTATAGATGTTCTGAAGAGTGCTGAGAATGTCCTCACCTTCCGAAAACTGATTCTCAACGGATACTGGAAGACCTATTGACAACATCGTGGAGCTGCTTGAAAACCAGTGTCACCGGCACTTACGGCGTATAGGAGATGAAGCATAAATCGAGAAAAAGCAGCGCAAAACGCAGGGCGGAGTGTGCCCAAAAGAAGAAAAAACAAGAGCTTTTTGTTGACCCAAAAGTGAAAACCGAGTAAAATGGACTAAAGTTTATTTCCAAAGTGGGCAGTGAGCAGATTTTAATTTTTGCCAAAACTGAGGTGATTAGCGATGATTCACAACGATATAGAGCTTGAGGTAACCAAGGAACATATCAGGTACAAAGTCGGGAAGAACATGTATGTCAATAGCAGGGCTACCAGATGCTTTTGGGGACTCTTGCTGAATGGTACGCTAGGATGCGTCGGTTTAATTGTCCTTAGCCTGATGTTCACCGGCATCAGCAATGCGAAAATTGACCCTAAAACCATTGTCGGGATGTGGCTCTTTGATGAAGGCAAGGGTGATAAAGCTTTAGATTCCTCTGAAAGTGGCAATGACGGAAAACTTGAGAATGAGCCTAAATGGGCGACGGGAAAATTCGGCCAGGCATTAGAATTTGACGGCGAGAAGGGTTATGTGGATGTCGGGAATTTAGGCTTATCTGGAGCGGTGACATTAGTTTTTTGGGCAAAACCCGATAGTGCTATCAATGATGATCGGCTGATATCGAATACCACTGGACTGACAAACCCCGCTTTCACAATTCGGTTCCAAGGGGGCGGCGTTGAAGTCTGGAGTACAGCCTGGAAACAGGTCATCGCAAAATTCGATAACAATAAATGGGGACATTACGCCTTTGTATTTGATGATTCTGGTGGTCCCGTGGGAAATGCGACGGGGTATTACAATGGCGTTGAGGGCAGCACAGTTTCAGACCCTTATGTTTTTACCGATATTGGTATTGGTGCTAATTTTTTGGATACGTGGGGACAATATTTCAAAGGCGTTCTCGACGGAGTTGCGTTTTTCAATATCGCCCTGACTCACAACGACATTAACAACGTCATGACCAAAGGGCTCAAATCCGCAGCCGCTGTTTCTCCCACCGGCAAATTAGCCACAAACTGGGGCACCATCAAAGCCCAGTATTAGCAACCGTCCTATCTTCTCATTCCCAAGCCAAGCCCGCATGTTGCCCGGTGCGGGCTTTTTTCTTGTATTGTATACCCTACAAAGAGGCATCGATGAGCAACAACGCAATTGGTTACTTGACTCCCCGTGCGTTTTTGACTGGTATTGTATGTGCTGTTGGTATCTGCTTAATCACGCCGTATAACAACACTTACGTTGCAGGCAACTCTTATCCGTCTAATAATCACTAGCCGTTCGATTTTTAAGCAAGCGTTTTAAAAAGCTGGCCATTTCCGCTAAGAATCCAATAGATGTTCTGGAACGGGATGTCCCTCATAAACGCGCTCACCTCGTACGAGAATTTTCTCCGGATCGGCTTTGCGAACGAGATGGGTATCGTGTCCCTGAAACGCCAGCGTCATGCTACGTCGTGAGGCATCCGTTAAGTTCTTATCTGCGCCGTGGAAGAGCGCATCGTTGAAAAGCAACACTCCTCCTTTGGGCATCGGCAACGGCACCGATCGGTAAAAGAGCGGATTTTCCCGGAATGCCATTCCTTTTGGACGCCGGGGCATGGAGAGAGAAATTTGATGAGCACCAGGTACAACACGCACGCAGCCGTTCTCAATCGTTGATTCATCGATATAGATGAGTACCGTGATTAGTGTTCGGGCATACAACTCCTCACCGCGATGCCAAGGCACAGGCGCGGACCCGCCCGGACGTACCATGATATGATTATGCTTGTTCGTGAGGAGTTCGATATTTTGTCCAAGTGCTGTTTCAAGTGCATTGAGTACAATGGGATGCGTTGCGGCTTCCAAGTAGACGGGGTCGCGGGCAATGATCTTTGAAAGGCGCCGAACAACACCTTTCCCATTCTCACCTCCACCTTTGGATATTCGTCCGTACTCGGGACTCCCATTCCACCCGAAAGTGCTATCGATCGTCGAGCAGTTGATTGGGGACAGCTTTATTTTAGAACTAGATCAAGCCTTCTGGAAACCACCAAAGAAAGGCGTCGGCACAAGTTGGCATCAGGACAACGCCTACTTCAAGATCGCCGATCCGTTGCGTGGCACAGCGATGTGGATTGCTATCCATGATGCCAACGCCGAAAACGGTTGCTTGCATGTCATCCCTGGCAGTCACCGCGAAATGTACGAACATTATCGTGACCCGTTAAGCGACCACCACATTCGGTGCGACCCGCCCGAGGACCGTGCCGTTGCCGTCGAGTTGAAGGCGGGAGGGGTGATATTTTTCTGCTTTGGGGTGGCACATTGCACCAAGGCAAACCTCTCAGATCGGGCTCGAGCGGGAGTTGCGCTGCACTTTCTCCACAACGATTACGGTGGCTTAGAACTTTGGGAAGGGCACAAAGAGACAAAGCCAATGTTGCGTGGCCCCTTGGCAACGGGAGGCGAAGCCGAGTTTGGTCGAAGGTTTGAAGGGCGATGGGACGGATTGGTGGACACGGTTTTAGCTTCAGAAAACAATGCGGAAGGCACATGAATCAACCCCAATTTTCAAGATGGTAGCGGTACTTCCCACAAGCGACTAAAAGCCGCGCACGTCGTTTTATGCAGAAAGCACCATTGCACACAATCCAATTGCCATTCAACCATTTTTCTTTGAAGAGAACCTTGGGACATGCTACAATGGCTCAACTCTTATCGGACACGGTTTTTGTCAATTGAGACTCAATTAGCAACGGTAGCATGCGGGTTTGGGACATTGACCGTTTCAAGTAGAGGATAGATTTTCCGAAAATGTCCGTTAAC
>JADFGN010000059.1 GCA_022567695.1 Candidatus Poribacteria bacterium
ACTCTTTCGGGCATAGTGGAGTCGACCAGCTCCGATGTACTGTCCAACCAAAGTTGTGGATGCCAGCGAAACACCAAACAAAGGCATAAATGATATGGACAGCAAAGTGATGGCAACCGTGTTTGCTGCAAGCGCGAGATCACCCATACGCCCAATCATCGCCGTAAATATTGTAAAGCTCCCAAGGTCCAGCAAGGACTGAATCCCCATCGGTGCGCCGATGCGTAGGATACGACGAATTTGGCGAAGATTGATCTGAAAATTTGAGCGGGTCTGATATTCTCGATTGAATTTCTTCGAAAAGAAGATAGCAAGATAAATGACTGCGGAGACAGTCCCGGCAATCACTGTGGCAATCGCTGCGCCGGTGACTTCAAGTCGTGGAAAACCAAAGTGTCCAAAAATAAGCAAATAGTCGAGGATGATATTAATCAGGTTCGCGATAATCGCAATCCACATCGGCGTCTTGGTATCACCTATACCTCGCAGGAAGCTGGAGACTGCGAAATGGATAAAGGCGGTGATGCCCCCGTATAGCCGAATTCGTGTGTAAACGACCCCCAACTGTTGGATGTCTTGGGAAGGTTTCAGCAGGGCAAATGCGTGCTCCGTGAATCGGCTGATTAAAAGCACCAGAAGATATGATACAAGTGCGATATAAAGTCCCTGCCAAGCCGCAACGGCAATGCCCCGGCGATCGCCGGCACCATAGCATTGTGCAACAAACGTGTTAATACTGGTTAGAAGTCCACCAAAAAAGGAATATAATGTCCACGTCAGTATGCCAGCCAATCCAACAGCCGCTAACTCAGTTATACCGAGCCGTCCGACCATCGCTGTATCCACGAAACCCATCACTGTTTGTGACGCCATCGTGATGACGACGGGATATGCCAACACCCAAACTTCGCGGTAACCGCCGGGCGAAACAGATGATTTCTCATTCTTAGATGCTTTTCGCAATCACTTCCTCACTCGTAAAGATTGGACGAAGTCAATCGTCTCCTTGTTTATAACCTACTGATCCAATTGCATTTTTTCAAATTGCGAGATCCAATCTTCACCTTTCAAAGTCAATTCGTAATAGGTGTGATTGCGATGTTTAATCCACTTGCCTTTGACGATATTTTTGCGATACTGAATCATCCGTTTTTCAACGCGCTTTAAGCCACCCAATTCCCTTAATTTTCGATGGCGTTTGTGAGCATCTTCCATCGGGATGCCGAGCATGTCTGAAACAATTTTTGAATAATCCACCCCAAATTCCTGATGGTGCTTCAAGATGAGGTAATCGGTTTCGTCAAGTTGATTAAATGCGGGATCGATTTCCTCGGAATCTGTTTGCTTCTTCGTCGCATGAATCTCCTGCCACGTTACATCAAGCAGCCGTTCACGCCGCAGATGCCTGACTGATTCGCAATCGATGCGGTGAACGGTAATTGTCCCATCTGCCTTGAAATAACCGACGATGCTATCTCTATCCTGTGGTGAACAGCATTTGGCGAGGTTGTAGGTGAGTTCTTGAGGCATTTTATTAATGGAGTGAATTTTCAAGTGGAATAGAGACGGACTCAGCAGACACTTGTAAGTCCTTTACATCAGCGTCACTCTTGCTCAAATTAGGTCTCTCCCAAGGCATCTCGTAGTGCATCTCTTTGGGAGTATAGATCAAAAGGCTCGTGATTTTTTTTTCTGTTTCCCGATTCAATTTCTGATCAAAAAGAGAAAACACCAAATCATATCGATCATGGAGCAACATTTTGGCAAACCCTCTTGAAATCACCCACATCCTTAACCCAGAGCCACGTTCATTGACTTCAATCCAAATCTTGGGCTTTGGCTTGATATGCGAAAGTCCATTCGTAAGAACATCTTTGATTAAGGCGATATCTTCGTTAAAATCCATTGTCGTATCTCCTTGACTGCGTCGAGAAAGTGTTTGGCTTCCGACGCTTTAAATCGCTTACCCAGGTAACGAATTCCAACACACCAGCCTTCAATGGTTAGAAAATGACTCGACATCTTTCGGTCGATCTGAAGTGATGGCAGTAAACCACTACTATCCATCAATTCATCAAGGTCGTGTATTTGATAGATTGCAGGCAGATCGTTGCGACTCAGATAGACACAGATTGCTGCCTTCAGCATACACTCAATGACATAACCACCTAAATAGACAGCCCCATTATATCTTTTTTGCTTCAACAAAACATTGGCATCTCGCAAACGTTCGTTAGCAATATGAAGCAAAACCGTTTTCCGTTCAAGACTCATTGGCTATTACCGTCATCGCTTAATGGTTTCACGCTTCATTTCTCCGCTCCAACGCCCGATATCCGATGTCCCGCCGAAAATGGGCGCGATCGAAATGAATCTCTGCAACGCCGCGATATGCTTGATCGATTGCGGCTTTGAGATTGCTGGCAAGCGCCGTGACGCCCAGCACACGCCCACCATCGGTGACAATTTTCCCATTGTACCCTTTGGTGCCTGCATGAAAAACAGTCACGCCTTCCAACGCATTGGCGCGTTTGAGTCCCATGATGACCTCCCCCGTTTCATAAGGATTAGGATACCCACCGGATGCCATCACTACACAAGCCGCTGCCTCCCGCCTCCATTTCAATTCAATCTCCTCCAGAGTGCCATCGATGCACGCTTCCAACACAGGGATGAGTTCGTTTTCCATTCGTGGCAACAGAACCTGCGTTTCCGGATCTCCAAAGCGGCAGTTGAATTCTATCACTTTTGGGCCCGCTTCGGTAATCATTAACCCGATGTACAAAACCCCTTTGAAAATCCGACCTTGAGCGCGCATTTCGTCGATTGTTGGATAAGCGATCGACTCCATCACATACGCATGCAGCTCCGGCGTAATTACTGGCGCGGGGGAATAAGCCCCCATGCCTCCTGTATTCTTTCCTTGATCGCCATCCAAGGACATTTTGTGATCTTGTGAACTGACAAAAGGCAGACAATATGTACCGTCTGTCAAAACGGTGAATGAAGCTTCTTCGCCAATCATCTCTTCTTCGATCACAATCTTGTCCCCGGCGGCACCAAATTCCCGCTCGACCATAACTTGCCGAACCGCCTGAATCGCTGCATCGACCGTTCGGCCGGGGATGGCACCTTTGCCCGCGGCAAGACCATCAGCTTTGACAAAGACCGGAGTGTTGATTTTTTTGATGTAATCGATGGCTGCATCTGGGTTATCAAATGTGCGGTACGTCGCCGTTGGGATGCCAATTTTCATCATCAACTGTTTGGCGAAATCTTTGCTCGCTTCAAGGATTGCTGCCTTCCGATCGGGGCCAAACGCTCTCAGTCCGCGTTCGCGCAAGACATCGACCAACCCCGCCGCCAGCGGATCTTCGGGGCCGACAACGGTGAGATCTATCTTTTCTGCCTCAACGAAGTCGGCGACCTCTGCGAAGTTAGTCTCCAGTGAAATCGACCGACAATCGGCAAGTTGCTCGATACCTACATTTCCCGCCGGGATACAATACACCTTTTCAACACGTAGCTCTTGCACAATCTTCCACACAAGCGTGTGTTCTCTACCACCTTTGCCGATGACTAAAACTTTCATCTCTCTCCTTTCTTAATTTCCAAAATCGGAAGCTCAAGCTCAAGATCTTTCACGGTTAGCATATCTATGGATGTGTTTCGTTCTTGAGGTGGGATTTGCCAGCCGGATGATGGGCGATTGCGAATGCGAGGAGATTCACTCCTAACCGCTGAAATGATGGGCTGTCGTTAAGTCCGAAGACAACGTTGCGTTGTGGTAAACGAGTAGAGTTTGGATATCTGCGTCTCGATGTTAGATTGTCATTGGATGCGAGGATAACAGCCCCGGCTTTGCCATTTATTTCAAGAATGCGCGGCAGTTGACTCCTCGATAATCCTGTGATCGAATACGGAATCGTTAAAAGTGGATGAGAAGCCTCGACTCGTCTATCCATGCCCCTCCGAAGGAGTTGGGGTGGTGGCTCTGAACCATCGAAAAACACAAGTCCACCCCGTTGAATGTATCCCTCCAACTGTTCGATGAATGTATTGAAATTGAAGTTCTTCGATTGCACCGGCAAAGTGGTGACGTATAAAAGTGGCGCGTTTGTCGAGATGGCATGTGGCGGCTGTGGACGCTCGATGTCGAATTTTATTTGGGCGAATCCTAAGCGGTTTAAAATTTTCTCCCACTCACGAATCCGTTTCATCAGATTTCCGGTTGTGGACTGGTCTGTTCTCAAAACGGCGATCTGTATCTGACCGATAACGTTTCCGGCCTCATTCATTTTGATAAAGTGTCCTGCTTCCGTGCGCGAACTTGCTGCTATATTTGGGGGCTTTAGATCGGCAATTCTACCTTTCTGCTGTGGCGTATCAGATGTCTTGGCAATAACAGGTGCAGATCGATTCGTCCCGGACATCGCACAACCGATCATCACCATTGTAAGAAGTATAGCGAACCAGCCTGCGTAATTGCATTTCATAGCGGCCTCCTTAGTTTCTGACCTTGTTGGTGAACTCCGAAAAGCGTGTGGTAATACGACCTTTTCACTTGGCAGATCCTAAAACCTCTCCCCCGGGGGGTTAGGTCCGATTGCATTAGGAATGAGGAATTGGGGTGGTTGACTCGAATACCAATGGAGCGGCATAATCCGTTCGCCGGATGGCCATTGAAATAGCGTCCAACGTCCATCGGCTACATTAATCGCCTCACCGAATTTATTATAACAGCCATATTTGCGAATAGCCACTCTTTCATCACGAATCAGTGGGAAAAGGCTCTGCCCGTGTATCCCTTCTGGAATCTTAATTTCCATCGCGTCCAAGATCGTCGGGTATTTCATAGCAACCGAGGCGAGCGCGGCGCAGGGTATCAATGATGATAAAGACGACATTCATGGCAGGCATCCTTTCAAAAAGCCCGCCGCAGGAATCCCCTGATTTGCGCGAGGTCTTCCCTCCCACCCAAAGGGTATCTGTGGGGAGGAATGCGGCGAACCAGTTTACCAAAATTTGCTTGGCTTTTACGTAAAGTTTTCGATATAATATGCTCAGGGTTGCTTTGACCCTTCGTGAGGTCACGCCAACAAGGTCAATAAATCTCCTACCTGCTGAATCTTGAATCCCCTGAATTCTTAGATCCCTCTGACCGCAATCTCTCACATCCAAATGCCCCCAATCAGAAAAATTCTCATCTTCAGTTTTAGCTTCATTGGCGATGCTGTTCTCTCGACAGCGGTGATTGGTCCACTCCGTCGCCATTTCCCCGACGCGGCCATCTCCTTCCTCGTTGGCGTTCGAGCGTTCGATCTCTTTGCCGATGAGCCCGAGATCGATCAGGTCTTCGTTTATGACAATCGCGGCGAACATGCGGGTTGGCGTGGAAAGCTTCTGCTAATCAAAACGTTGCGGCGTGAGCGATTCGATTTGGTCATCGATCTCCGCGATAGCATTTGGTCAAGGTTCGTCGGTGGAAAACACTGGGGGCTGAAGTTAAGAGGTGAGGTGCATGCCGTCACCCGGTATCTTGATGTTCTCCAACGTCACGGTATTGATACGGATAGCGCATCGCCTCAACTTCAGTTTACCAATCAGGAATTGGTCATCCGCGATCGATTTCTAGTCGAAAATGAACTTGTCGGAAATTGCGTGTTGGTCGGGATTCACCCCGGTGGGAATTGGGATTATAAGCTGTGGCAACCGGAGAATTTTGCGCGAATTGCGGATGGGTTGTGTGAGGAGTGGAACGCCGATATCCTGCTGTTTGCCGGTCCCAATGAACGCCTGTTGCAAATGCAGGTCGCAGATTTGATGTGCTCAAGACCAATGATTGTTGAGGAGGGTAGTCTACGTCAGATTGCTGCCCTCATTGCGGCATGTGACTTCTATATCGGTAACGATACAGGACCTATGCACATCGCGGCTGCGGTTGGCACGCCAGTCATCGCCATCTTCGGATCGACGGACCACCGACGTAGCGGACCCTATGGAGACGCACACATTGTCATCCAGAGCGGTATAGAACTTGCCTGTAATCCATGTCACCCCGGAAAAAATCCCGGCGGTTGTGGAGCAGGGAGTTGTGCAGTGATTAACGCAATTACCGTTGAGCAGGTATTTCGCGCGCTTGAAAAATTAAGAGAGCGGGCCGGATTCAATATCTCGTGTATTAGAATTGATTGTCAAGACTCACAATGAAGTTGAATCCCGGTGCATCAATCCCAGTTCCATGTTCACGATACCGCTTGTCAAATAGATTCTCCAGCGCGAGAGTAAGACGATTGTATTCAGACACCTGAACGCCACCGCGTATATTGAGTGTGACCCAACCGGGTGTGCCTTGATCGATTGCATTACCGTTGTCATCAAACTTTACCTCTCCGGTATCACGAGTTGTTCCCGGAATGCGTGGGTCGCGGATGTCGCCACGATTGAGTCGATTCTGCTTGACGGCACCACGCACAAAGAATCCACCCCAATACCGACCTGCGGGTTGTTCCCATCGGATGCCAATGATGCCGTTTAACGGTGGCTCACGGCGAATACGTTCTTCCCACGGCTTATTCGGATCGGGTTTTACACCATTCAGGAGCAAGACCTTTCCGCGCGTGAGCGTTCCATTTCCATAAACACTCCAGCCAGAATGAATTGGGATGAGTCCTGAAAGTTCGATGCCTTGAATCTGCACCTCATCGACATTATCGAATATGAAAACATCAGTGCCGGGGTTGGCGGCTTGAATATCCCCATAGAGTTTAGGTATCGTTTGACCACTGTACACTTCCTGAACAGGAACCCGCGCGACGAGGTCGTTGATGCGACTATGGAACAACGTCACTGAACCGATGAATCGGGAGTAACGTGCTTTGACTCCGCCTTCAACCGTCCAACCCGTTTCCGATTCGAGGTCGGGGCTTGGTGCGTCAATGCCTTCGTTAGTGACTTCGACAGCCGTTGTGTCATTAAGGCTCGGCGCACGAAATGATGTCGCAAAATTACCGACAAGATTCAACCCCTCCTTCACGCCGACGACGACGCCCGCACTGCCTGTCAACGCACTTCCAGATTCGTCGAATTCATCGAAAGTCGGCTCGCGGATGCTCAAGTCCGCGTTTGTATGGAAAAGGGTAAACCGTCCACCGAGGGTGAATTCAATACGGTCATGCAATTCGATTTCGTCCTGAACAAAGAAGTTCGCATCCCAAAATTCGGAACCATCGATAAAACGTCCTTTTGTGTCGTCCACTTTTTCAGCACCAGTGTTGAGGTCAGTTTTGATAGTGTGGCTGTTCAATGTGTCGAAGTAGAACTCACCGCCGACGATGACACGTTGACGTGGCAGGGACGTATTCACCGCCTGCGCGCTGACGCCGAAGGTATTAACCGTATCAAACCGCTCACGTCTCTCCGTTGCGCCACGCTTGACTTCGTTTCGTCCTTCCTTTTGACGCTGATAAGAAGCGGTCAATCGCAACTGGTCGATCGCCGAGCCGATGGGTTGCGAAAGGTAGGTCGCGTAGATAAGGTCGCGGTCTTGCGGTTCAAAGAAAAACTCATCGAATTCACGTGGCGCGATTTTATCGTAACGGGGTGTTTGCGGTTGACGCCAGAGTTGGTAAGCAAGGTTAATTGTGCTGGTATCGTTGAGTTGATAGGCAATTTTGGCATTGCCGTCGTAGGCTTTCCAATCGAGAGGGGCTTCTGTATCAATCAACCATCTGTCTGGAACATTATCCGGGGGCTGATCAAAAACTTCAACTCCCTTCGGTTTATCCGTCACAATCTCAAATTTCCGGTTCTTGAAGTGGAGGTCGTAGCCGCTGCCTGCATTGATGTCACCAAACCCACGAGCGGATGCGCCCACCGAAAAGCCGAGTCGATTTCGGCTCCCCATGACTTCAAGTCGTCCAAGCCGCTCGGAGGTAGCACTCGCAACTCGACCAAACAGCCGGGAATGGATGTTCCAGTTTTCGGCAGAGCCCTCGATAATCGGATCTTTGGTAAAGAGGCTGATAACTCCACCCATAGCACCGCTGCCGTACAGCATTGAGCCGGGACCGCGTAGCACTTCGATTCGGTCGAGGTTGTCGGGGGAAACGGTCGAAAGGTATTGATTCGGCCCGGAGCGGAAAGTGGAGTTATTGAGGCGAACACCGTCAACCTGAATAAAGGCTTGATACCCTGTGAGTCCACGAAGTAGCGGCGAACCTTGTCCGACGGTGGTTTGTTGCGCCCATACGCCGACGGTTTCGCGCAAAATTCGCGACGTGGTATCGGCATTCATCCGTCCAATCTGCGCCCGACCGACTACAGAGATTGCGTTCGGGGTTCGGAAAGTATCCTTCTCAATGCGAGCCGCTGTCACAGCAACCTCTTCTAACTGAACGGGAGATTCATCTGAAGTGGAATTTTGGGAATAAGCAAGATTGATGATTGCCAAGAGACTTAGAAATATACATAAAAATTGAAACTGATTTTTCATTGGGAAATCTCCGATAATAGGTTTGAAAATGTGGGAGGAATCTGTTTCCCACCTTCGGGCAAGTACGCAACGCAAGCTCTGTGCCAAAATCTATCCAAACTGGAAACCGTATCTGCTCGCCGTCACCTCTTATTCCTGCTATTCAAATTGTTCATTTTTTGAACAGAAATGTTCATCTTCCAAGAGCCAGAACAATTCAGATGCCAACAGTTAGCACTTCGTTTGTAGTCGCCCGATTTCTGTTTTTCAATCAGATATCGGGCTTTTGCCAGCTATTGGCCGCGATAAATCGCAGCACTACAAACCTTTGGAGGTCCAACTACGTAACTCATGCTATTAACAACACAACCCAAACAGAATGACAATTAAGGAGATTTTCTGATTGACACAGGTCAGATTCCTGATAAAATGGTTGCAAACTTCAGAAATTATTCTGTCTAATTATACGGAGGAAAGCAATGCCAGCGAAAATTACAGCACATGATTTAAAAGCTGCTCTGCCCGATATCACCAGCACAATTCGCACTCCAGAACTCGACAAGGCTGTTGAGGTGTATCGCGATCGGTGGGGAATCCCTCACATCAAAGCAGAAAACGAACATGATCTTTTCTTTTCACAGGGATTTGCAACCGCCCAAGATCGGCTCTGGCACATGGACTTCGATCGGCATCAAGCACTCGGAAGGTGGTCAGAGTTTGCGGGACCAAGCGGCATCGCGCGGGATAATTTGCTCCGGGCAGCGGGAATGGGTCGCACCGCGAAGCTCGATTACGAAATCGCCAGCCCTGAAGCGAAAGCGATGATCGATGCCTACACAGCTGGCGTTAATGCTTTTCTCGATATGTCTAAAACTCTCCCCATTGAATATAAAATCCTCGATCAAACTCCCGAGCGTTGGGAGAACTGGCATTGTCTAACTGTGTATAAAATGCGCAACACACTGTTGGGAACTTTTGAGCCCAAGCTCTTCAGGACGCGATTGGCGAAGGCGATCGGAGCAGAGAGGGCTGCTGAACTAATCAAAGGGTATCCGAAAGGACACCTCCTGACTGTGCCGCCGGGTGCGGTTTATGAAGGTACGCCGCTGGAGGGGCTTGATGAACTGAGCAAGGCTGCGGAAGAAACCAACTGGCTCAACGAGATAGACGCCGGTTCAAACGGCTGGTCGATATCCGGCGAACTTACCAAATCAGGACTACCGTTGGTTGCCGGTGACTCACACCGTGCGCTGGACACGCCGAGCGTTTACTACCAGATTCATTTATCATGTCCCGACTTCACCATTATCGGCTATTCTGTACCGGGCATGCCGGGGATTCTCCATTTTTGCCACAACGAATATGTCGCGTGGGGGATGACTTACGGCGGAGCCGATACGCAAGACCTGTTCATCGAACGGTTTCGCGATGGGCGCAATGGGCGTGAATACCTGTTCAAGGGGGAATGGCAACCTGCCGAAGTTCTGAACGAAACGATTGAGGTTCGCGGCAGCCATCCAGTGGAGATTGAAGTCACAATTACCCACCACGGACCGGTTATCGCCGGCGACCCAAAGTCCGGGAAAGCAGTGACAGTCAGCGATCCAGGGCTCATCGCCGGATCGCGATGGGTCGATGCGGCACGCGATGCCATGCGATCGAAGTCGGTGGAGGAACTGCACGAGGCGTTTCGGAATTGGACAGACCGCGTGAACAATTATGCCGTTGCGGATGTCCAAGGTAATTTCGGTTACTTACACGCTGGCAAGATTCCGATTCGAAGCGAATCAAACGGCTGGCGCGCGGTGCCGGGTTGGACTGGGGAACATGAATGGCAAGGCTACATCCCCCACGATGAACTTCCCAAAGCGATCAATCCGGATACTGGATATGCCGTCACGTGCAATCAGCGTGTGGCTGGTCACGATTATCCGTACTATGTGGGTCTCTATTTCACGCCAGAGCATCGAGCGCGAAGGGTTCAAACGCGCATTCTTGAACTTGAACCGGGGACGGCAACAGTTGACGATATGGCTCGCATACACGCTGAGCGAATCTCGAATCCAGCCCGTATTTTCACCGAAGCACTGGTTAGTGCTGACCCGCTTGACGAGGATTCGGCGCAAGCGCAAGCGTTGCTGCGCGAGTGGGACTACAGCATGGATCGAGATTTGGTTCAGCCGACGCTCTACGCAAAGACAAAGGCGAACATCATCCGTTGGCTCGTGGAAGACCTGTTGGGTGATTTTGCTGAAGAGGTGATTTCAGAGGTTCCTGGCAGCAGCGCGCACCTCCGCCAGATTGTTCTGCAGATGACGCTGGCAATTGAACGGGACGACAATTCACTGTTCTCTCCACGTCCGGGGAGCGTATTTTCAGCCGCGCTTAGGCAGGCCATTGCCGATTTAAAAGAGATGCTTGGCGGCGACATTTCACAGTGGCAGTGGGGTCGTCTCCACCGCACTCATCCACAGCATCCGCTCTCGTTGGTATTCCCCGAATTTCGTGAATTGTTGAATCCTCCCTCGATGCCGACACACGGTGATGGCGACACGCCGCTTGCCGGAAGTTATGGGCTCAACAACGAATTTATCACGACGGGGATGTCCGTGAATCGGTACATTCACGACCCGTCGGACTGGACAAATTCCCGGTGGATTGTGCCGTTGGGAGCGTCGGGACACCCCGGAAGCCCACACTACGCCGACCAAGCCGAGATGTGGTCGAACGTCGAATATATTCCGCAACTCTGGGATTGGGAGGAGATTAAATCAGAAGCGGAGTCGCAGCAGAAGCTGGAGCCAGCGGCAACACAAAAATAAGTTAGTATCTTGACTTTGGTGCGCAAGGTCTGTTGATCGCAGCGTACCGCCGGGAAGCGGAGCATTTCATTGCAAACGTGCGAAGTGATCAACCGTTTCGGTCCTCCGGCGAGGATACGTTGGCAGATGTCCGGTTATTTGAGGAGATCTATCGAAAATTTTTGAAGCTATGGGGGTTAGGGGAGGTCGGACAATGGTAGGGGCGAGGCATGCCTCGTCCTTGTGAATTTGATATTAAATCGCTATTCCTTACCAAACGAAAGGTAAAATACAATGCAAGCTGCAATCATGAGTTATTGTCTGAAGAACGGGCTCTCCGAAGACAATCAGACGATGGAAAACATCCTGCAACTGGCTGCTAATGAAGGCATTGAGAACGTTGAGCTATACGCCGGCGGGTGGCATACCGAAGGCGATGTCCGCCAAGCAGCTGAGTCTCTGCGCAAAGTTGCGAATGATATTGACGTCAAACTGCCCGTTTACGGTTCTGGTAATCGCCTGGGTCACATTGGGCCACAGCGACAACCCTGCATAGATGCGTTGAAGCAAGAGGTTGAGGTCTGCGCCATTCTGGGTAGCAAGGTCTTGACATTTCCGGTAATAGACGGGCATCCCGTGCCGCCGAATCAACCAAACGCGGCTCTTGGAATTCGCTTCGAGAGCATGCTACCCACTTTGGTAGAGCAGGTACAGGAACTTGCTGACCACGCTGCGCAACACGGCGTCGAAGTCGCCGTACTTAACCACTGCTTCCTTGTCTATCTCGGCTGGCATCAGAAATGGATGATTCGCCTCGCCGAACGTGCCAATGCGGGAGCATGTGTCGATCCCGGCAATTATCTCCACTACGGGCATCAAGACCCCGTCGGCGTTTGCAACGAACTCGCCGGTATGGCGAAGATGGTACGTGCCGGGGACGTTGAGCCGGTATCGGAAACGGAGGTCGTTGCTGAATTCAAGAAAACTTCCCAGTTTCGCCCCTGGCGTGCCACACAATTCGGCGAGGGAATTATTGATCAGGAGGCGTGTTACAGCCAACTCGCCGAAGGTGGATACGATGGTTATGTTTCCCTAAAGACAGCTGGCAGTTCACCTGAAGGCCCCTTGGCAGCGATTCGGCAGTCGTGGGAAGCCTTGAGCAACTTGCTTCAGCGCATCGGCTGATACGGTTCCAATCCGCATCCTCGAAAAATCGACCAACAATAAAGGAGTCAATCAAATGGAATCTGAACTGAGAATCGCCGTCATCGGCTGCGGTGGCGTTGCCAGAGGGCATCTTCGCGCAATCAAGAATTTACCAGCTAAACTCGTCGCAACCGTTGACATTGATGAGAATCGTGCGCGGAAGTATGCCGAGGAACATGGTGTAAATAGATACCATACAAAGATCGATGACGCACTCACCGATGACGTGGATGCCGTGATTATCTGTCTTCCCCATTATCTGCATGTGGAAGCTGCGGTTACTGCCGCCGAAAGCAGAAAGCACATCTTGACCGAGAAACCGATGGCAATCTCTCTGAAAGGGGCAGATGACATGATAGCGGCGGCTCAGAAAAATAATGTTTGCCTTATGGTGGGTCAAGTGCTACGTTTCCGAGGTGCGAATATAAAAGCAAAGCAACTCATCAAGGAAGGAAAGATCGGTGAGCCACTCAACATGATTCGGAGGCGATTTGGTAACTCACTAGAGTTCCGATCGGAATGGGCGAGAGATCCAGCAAAGGCAGGGGGTTGGGTGCTGTATGGCTACGGCAGTCATGAGGTAGATATGATGCTGTGGCTTTTTGATACGCATGCGACCAAGGTTTACGCACAAGCCCGAATGAACAACCCGTATTGGAACGATTACGATGAGCTCTCAATACAGATGGAACTCGCCAACGGCATGATGGGAACGCTAACTCACTCGCTTAACAGTGTTTCGGGGGCGTGGGATACATTCATCATGGGGTCAGAAGCCTCAATGTATATCACCAATGAGCAAATTGTCCTCAATGGAGACAAGATAAACATCCCAATGGGACCTGCAACCGAACTCCAGTTAAAAGCGTTTATCGAAGCAATCAGAGATGGTCGGGAGCCAGAGGCGGCGGGAACGAATGTCCGGAAAACCATGCAGGCGTTAGAAGCTGCTAAAATCTCTATCGCAAAGGGGCAAATTGTCAATACAACGGATGACGATTTTCGCTAATAACCCAAGTTGTGATGAAGGGAAAATATGACAACGAATCGAAGGATTTATCGAATTCGCTGTTATATGACGGTTTGTCACATCAGTTTGGGTTCTTTTTACCATAACCTGTGATATACCTGTACTATGTTGCCGAGTCTGCCACAGTACTGTCGGGTGACACCCACAGAATGAGCCCCTTGCTTGGGAATACCGGATTCATCAATGTGCAATGAACCGTGTTCAGCTGAACCAATGAGGGTTTTTACGCTTTGGGCGATGTCGTCAATTACGGGGTTGTCTTCCCAAGGGGATGACGAAATAAAATGATGTAACGACTGATAATCTGTATCGGGAACCCATTTTTCAAAGGCCATCAGATTATCCTCATGTTGACAGATGAATTGACCGGTAAGATATTGTCTCGCTTGGGTTGCCATGTTTCGCGTCTGAGTCGCGAAATGGGTAGAAAACCTCTGATGAAACCCTTCAAAACGTTGTATGACTTGCTCAACATCAGCGGAAACTAAATCCACAAATGACATGCCAGAACCTGCCTTTTGGCGGATATTGTAGCATGAAACTCTTCTTTCGCGTAAAAAAATTGGACAAAAGCTGAATTGTGTTATATTCTCAGTCTTATGACTGAGTTTAAGTAAATTATAAAAAATAATTTGCGCTTTGGATGCCCCGATTGAGCGGGGTCCCGACTGTTAGGCATCCAAAAGTTGACGAACTTAATTATAATTTACTTTCTGTCAGGGAGACGGAGCCAAATGAAAGAAACCGACGGACTCATTGAATCATTAACTGAAATTAATTATCACAATGTCTATGGCAAGGTCTGACTGACGCCTACAGAGTAGGGCGTGGCGTATGCCCTCACTGACATGCTTTCTCCCGACCATCCAATTGTGAAAGATTATGGTTTCTGCGGCTCGCAAATGCGACTTTTTTGCAGCGGCTGCAACTGCCTTGATGCAACTTTTTTATAGCACAGTTCCATCTGCTGCGGGCTATTGCCGCAGAATCCCTTCCCTCACTGTATACCGATCGATTACGGGTTGATGGCACGCCCGTTGCTTTATAGGTGTCACTTATGTGCCGTTCCGTGCGGGTTCGTTTCCCCGAAAAAAACCGGAAATTTCTCCTAGCCGTCACTCTTAACGGAAAGATAAAGAATCGGAAATGAGTCATTGCACTTTTATTGGACTTTGGACAAAATGAACGGGTTATTGAGCAGAAACGCGAAAACGGGAAAACGAGAGAACGTGACAGAGAAAGGATTTCGACGCTGTCTGGCTCTCGACAATGAGAAATTGGATAATAATTCGGGACTTTGAGCGAAATCGGGCTCAAACCCCCAAATAATTCCCAGACCTCGATTCGGTGACACGTAACAATCGCTGAAAGTCAGTTGAGAACTGTTTTTCACTGACAACATAATCCGCTAACGATGACGGATTTATCCCAAGTCCAAACTTTTAGGAACGGCAGATTAAGAGATTCTGATGAACCCCAGAAGAAAATTTACCAGGAGGTCGGAACCATGCTATCAAAACGCAGATACCGCATCCAGATGCTTATAATCATTCTACTGACGCTATCAGGTAGCATCATCGTGGTATGTCATGTCGGGTTCCCGTCAACGAGCCTTTCCACGGGCTCGTCCATGTCTGAGACGTTTGAATCGGACATCGCCGACATGGTCTACGAATGGAACCCACAAGACCCCAGATCGGAAAAAGAGCGTCAGCGAGCGCTATTCGGCTTCATGACCGAAACCTACAACGGTTCGTTCTTTATCCCCAACTCGTTGCTGCAAGGGAACTTTATCACGCAAGCCGTCATCGGCGATCGCCAGACCATCGCGAGAGACAAAGTGGGTCTCGTTTTTTGGCCTGAAAATCAAACCACACAAGTCTATGGTGTGTCTCCCAATGTCAAGTCGGGCGAACCCATCGGATTCACGAGCAACTGTGTGATGTGTCACCTCGCAGAGATCGATGGCAAGATCTACTTCGGCGCCGGAAACAAGCTGTTTGATGAAAAGGTGCTCGTGGATTCGTTGACGAAACTAACCAGCTCTCTTGGTCGAGTCTTGCTGTCGCCGGATTCAGACGACTACAAAATGGCTGTCAAGGCAAATGCCGTTCTCACGGCGCGTCGTTACGACAAAACAGATCCGCTCACGCGGGGACGTTCAACCGCTTTTGCCGGATCGCACGTCGAATTTTACCTGCGGTTACACGGCGGCATGCTGCCGAATCCGACCGAAGTCGGTAGAGGCGATACAAAGATACCACCACTCTGGCACTTCGCCGCCAAAGCGCCGTTCGAGCGGTGGTATGTTGACGGCAGTTTCCGCGGAGAGATTCCACTGATGGCTTCCTCGATGGAACTGTTTAAAGGTAGGTCTTTTGAGGAACTTGACGAATTCGTCATCCCTGCGATTAAACGGGAATTTCTCACGGTTGTTAGCCATATCCGTCCGCCGAAGTATCCGTATGAAATTAACGAAACGTTGGCGGCAAAAGGCAAGCAACTTTTCTATTCCAAAGAAATTGGCTGCTATCGCTGTCACGGTGTCTACGATGGGAAGGGCAACGTTCAATGGACAGGTAAACACGTTGATGTCGGCACGGATGCGGGGCGGATTGACGTCGTCTCTGAAGGATTCATTGACACCTTTAGCAAGAGTCCATTGTCGAAGCACGGCCAGCTTGGGAAAAGTGAGGGATATGCCGCAACGCCGCTCACCGGTGTGTGGGCAAACTATCCATATCTCCACAACGGAAGTGTTCCGACGCTCTATCATCTCCTCGGTCCTGAGTTGGAACGCCCGGAAATCTTCAATGTGATGGCCGCACGGCAATTTGACCCGCAACGCGTCGGTCAGAAACTCGACTTAGATGCAAGTCATGAGAGGTTGAATGAAGCTGCCCTGCTTTTAAAATTCGGGAATGACCGGGACTGGTTCAATGTAAATCGCCCCGGTTATCGCAAGACAGGACACGATTTCTGGTCACGCATCAAAACTGACGAAAATCGAATGGCACTGATCGAATATCTCAAGACGTTGTAAGACCTGTCTGTAGCCATCAAAATCGATTTGTATCATTTCAATATTTCGGGGAACCAGAAATCAACCTTGTCGAAGAGGAGATAGGCAAAATGAAAGGTCAAGTTTTCTACGTTACACTTTTATTTCTCGCGAGCTTGGTTATGGTGGTGTTGAATCCAAAGCGCAAAAAATAAAAACACTCCCGGAGACGGCACGTTTTCAACAATATCAGATCTTGAATTTTTCCGCCCCGTATTCACCCAATGATTTGTTTTCCGCCGGTGAACGACGTGTACCAAGGCTTTCAAATCAGTCATCCGACAGTGTCGATGTATACATTCGCGAAAAACCACCACTCGATCGCAAAACCGTGAGAAATCAGATCTGGGCGGGCGTGTTGGGAGGCACCGCTGGCGGCATTGGGGGGATTTATTTAGGCCTTGCCATCGATTCTGCATTGCTCGATAAAGACGCCTTTGTTTTTGCCCCCCTTTCCTGGTTCATACTTGGATCCATCGGCTGTGCGGCTGGGGTTTACAGCGCCGGAGATACAGAAACGGTGACTGGGTCTTTCGGCGCAACGTTGACCGGTGCCTCCCTAGGCGTTCCGGTAATGCTCGGGATTGGCATGGTGAGTGCTTTCGCCAGTTATGCTACGGGATCCCCAATAGGGCTTATTGGCCTGCCTTTCATCATCATTGCCTCTCCTGCATGTGCAACGCTCGGCTTCAATATGACTCGCCGGTACAAGTCGCCTTCGGCATTGGGTTCGGCGGTCATAAATTTCAATGGGGGAGAAATGCGCCTTGCCGTTCCCCGAATCTCATTTTATCGAGATTCCTTCGGCGAAAGGACTTTCTCTCGCAGAGTCAATCTGGTGCAGGTCGCATTTTGAAGGAGAAGGGAGCATTGAGATGCCTAGAGATTTACCCCCTAAGTCGAAAGGAATAGCCCTCCGCCTTCTTATTTTCTTCTCGTTGATGGTCTCTTGCGGGGTGACCTCACAACGTGAGGTCAATATCCACCTCAAATCGTTGGGTGAATCGATGATACAGCTTCGTGATGAAGATGCCCTTCAACAGTATGAAAACGTCCTGGCAACCGATCCACGCAATTTTGAAGCCCTTTGTCATGCCAGCTACCTCTATGGGCAGATCGGGAAGCGATTGGAAGGGAAGGACAAACAGAGAGCGCATTACGAAAAAGCCTTGCGTTATGCACGAAGGGCGCTTAAAGAGAATCCCGAACATGCGGAGTCAAATTTTGCGATGGCGTGGGCTTACGGCGGGATGGCTCTGATATCGAGTCCAAGGCGAAAAGCCACAATTGCAAAGGAAATGAAAACGTACATCGACCGGGCACTGAAATACAACCCACAACATGACCGGGCATGGTATGTTCTGGCAAATTGGTATTTCCGCATTGCGAATGCAAACACCGTCGAAAGGCTCGTGGCAAAAGTCCTCTTTGGGGGACTTCCCAAAGGGGTAACCAACGAGAAGGCAATCGCCGCCTATCAGAAAGCCATCAAATGCAGACCGAATGTTATTCGCTATTACGATGAATTGGCACGAGCCTACGAGAAAATCAAGCACAGCGAAAAAGCGATTGAGCAGTTGGAGCTTGCATTGTCATTGACACCGCAGACGGCAGACGATCCGGAGACACTTAGGCGGTGTCTCAAGCGGCTTGGTGAGTTGAAGAAAAAATGCCGGAGCGAATCTCAGAAGGCGTTCTCTATGCAATCGACGCCAAAACCAGACAACAACTGAAGGGAAACGGTGAAAACTATAGCATCAAAGAAATGGATTCCAATCTTCAGTCAACAGAAAAGGATTTCAAGTGCGGTTTTGTGCTTGATAATGGGCGAACCTTTTCATATAATAGTGACCGAACGATTGAACAAGGGACTGTTATGACCCACATCTGCCCATCAATACTACCCTCATTGAAAACTGGGGGCAAATCAGATCCCGATTTATTGCTTGATCAGGGACAGCATATCGGTTAGAATTCAACGAACCGTGTGCACAATTGATCGATGAATTCAGTTGACGTGCGGTTTCGGCTGCGGGAGCGATCTCCCATTGCGATGTTTACAATCCCTTACGTTAAATTACAACGAGCGAGGAGGTCATAATGTTGAGATATTCACGCTTCATGACGGTTCTGTTTGCGCTCACTTTGATTGGTATGCAGGCTGACGCGCAAAAGGATGGATTGGTTCTGTATTTCGATTTTGATCAAAACAGTGGAAAAACCGTCAAAGACCGTTCTGGCAATGGTAACGATGGCATCATCAACGGGGCCCTTTGGGGCAAAGGAAAGTTTGGGAGTGCGCTCGAGTTTGACAGTACGAAAAAGGCATTTGTCGAAGTCGCTGATAGTCCGACTCTAAATCCCGATCAAGAAATCTCCTACATGGCATGGTTCGTTTCAGATGCCTTCGATAACACCCGCGGGATTATTTCCAAATACACTGGTGGCGGCAATCAACGGAGTTACAACTTGCGGTTGCACCACAACATCAAGGGGGCACTGTCCACCGAGGTCTCGGCAAATGGTGCCTTCCAACTCGGCGTTAGCACAACAGACGTCCATAGCGATGCCGTCCTCAAGGATGGGCAGTGGCACCACGCCGCAATTTCCTTTAAGGGCGGTGAATTTTTGAGAATGTACATCGATGGCAACTTGGCAAACGAATCGAAGGCAACAGCAACCAAGACGCTTTTTGACAATAATACGCCGTTGCGCATCGGCACCGATTTTAACGATGAAGATACGCGATTTTTCAACGGCTCGATTGATGAAGTGGCCATTTTCGACCGGGCTTTGACGGAAGCGGAAATTCAAAAGGCAATGGATGGGGATATTGCGCCGGTCAATCCCGGCGGGAAGTTGGCTTTAACTTGGGGCGGACTGAAAGGCGGACTCCGTTAAGGAGAAACAATGTTGACACAAGCTCAAGTCAATCATTACAAAGAGAACGGCTTTATGGTCTTAAAGGGGTTTTACGCGGGTGCCGAAATCGAAATGCTCCGCGAAGAGTTGGATTCGATGATAACACACGCGCCGGTGCGACGCGGTGCAATTGAGGACGCGTTTGGTCAACCGGTCAACTGTCCAAACGATTTTGCATTTACAGACCTCGACGCCAATGGCAAGCAGCAAGTGTTAAACCGAATCAGTGCACCTCAAGAAACCGGAAGCCGTCGCACCGCTGTTCGATAGCGATTATAGTGCGTTGATCGGCAAGATCTGCGACGCAATCGCGATTAGCCGCTATTTCTTTCTGTGCGCCACGTGCAAAGTCGGCAAGTTAGAGTAATCAGATCTATCCAGAACCGTAATCAGAGGGAGGTATTGACGTGGAGAATTCAAAGGAATTTGAGATGCCAGAAGAATTGGTGAATCAGATTGCTATAGATCAAGCTGTTATCTTTGTCGGCTCCGGCGTTTCTATGGCTGCTGGCCTTCCGAACTGGCCAACTCTTCTGAGCAATATGCTAGCGTGGGCAGAGGAGCAGGGATATGGTGAGTTTCTGGATAAAGACGACCTGAAATCATATATCAAGCAAGGAGAGTTACTACTCGTTGCAGAAGAATTACGGAATCGATTGGGTAAAGAAGGTTTTCATCGTTTTATGCTCGAAATCTTCCGTCCTCCTGATCGTCCTTCTGACGAAAACCAGCGCGAACCCATACCAGTCCACGAACTCATTACGGAAATACCATTTGCTGCGGCCTTGACGAGCAACTACGATTCACTACTTGAATCGGCTTATGCAAGGAAATGGGGCGAAGTCCCACTGACTTACACTCAGTTGAATGTTCCTGAACTGTCTGCCTCCCTTCAAGGGGGCTTTTATGTCCTTAAAGTCCACGGCACCATCCACAGAATCGAGACCGTGATTCTCAGTCAAAAAGATTATCGTGAGATCATGTACGCCAATCAAACAGAAGCACTTGGAGAAAGATTACGGGATCCAAATAATCCCATATAACGGAGGCTCACCCAGAGGTGCTTCAGTTTTTAAGAGAACTGCAAGCACACGTTATAGAAGCCAAGGAAAGGATCGGCTCGGTCGCCGATCTCATTTCTGAACTTTGTCGGATTGCTTGGGAGGGCACCGGAGAATTGGTTTGGCAAGCTTGTATATCGTTCTCATACTTGCAGTACCAACGGTCCGCGCTATCAGAAGCACTCGCCAAATGGGATCTCGAGAACCCCCTTAAAGAGAGAGTCGCCTGGGTGTTAGGTGAAATTGGGCAAGACAGTGAGTCGGTTGAGAAGGCATTAAGACACACCATAGAGAGTCACCGAGAATCTTCCTGATGACTATAAGCAGTATACACTCGATCAGGCCTGTTGTAAGCTCTTAAATTACTTAAAGCAAGATTCACCGTCTGATGGTATGAATCATTACCTGGTGGTCACTGCTGTAAGGTGTGAATTGGAGAGAGGCTCCTCAGAGAAATGGGAAGAATTATGGGCGTACTTTCAGGAACGCTTAGAACAAGACAACCTTCATAGAGTTTTGGGTCTACGCCGGATTTTGAGCAATTTCTTTTTTGAATATGTCAACGTCTGTAAAGAGGATATGGTCTTGCAAATAGTGCATCAGCAAGAAGGACAGAACGGTGATATAATAGCATTGTTCATATTCTAAAAAGGAGATGAATTCAAAAATAAGGAGTTACGCAAATTATGGAAAAGTGCGTAACTCCTGCAAATAGCATATTTTGAACCATGGATAATCTAATGGTTTAAAAATATCGCTGTGTTAAATTTAGTTTACTTTTGCACTGAAGCCTGCTCCTGTAACAGCGGCAGTTAGGTCGTCTGTCGAAACTTTGCCTTTCTCAATCTTGACGACAGCATTGTTATCTGCTAGAGAGACATTAACGCCGCTTACACCATCAATCTTCGCAAGTGCATCCTGCACTTTGGTCACACAGGCGCCTCACGTCATACCGGTGACCGCTAACGTGACCTCTTCGACTTCAGCCGCGGCTGGTGCTGCTGTAGTTGTTTCGGTTTTTGTTGTGGGAACTTCGGATGTTTCGGCAGCTTTCTCTCCTGATTTGCTGCAGCCCATCGCAAAAATGAGAACGGCAAAGCAGACAAGCAACAATTTGGACATGCGCATCTTAATTCACCTCCTTTATTTTTTTCAATTTTGCCACAATGAGTCTAACCGATCTGCATTCAATTGTCAAGCTCTATCGGAAATTTTTTACATTATCAGTGTCCGCAATTTCACACATTTTGTCATCTTGATCACAGCGAAAGATCTTGTTTTTGCCGTAGCTAAAGACTCTTCACGAAGC
>JADFGN010000555.1 GCA_022567695.1 Candidatus Poribacteria bacterium
CGGACAGTTCTGTTAACCTCCCCCGGCCCCTCCTTCGTAAGGAGGGGAGAGCGTGGGGCCACATGTTCTCCCCCTTACGAAGGGGGATCGTCCCTTCGCTTCGCTCGAGGGCAAGCTACGCCCGGAGACGATAGATAAATTAAGTCTTTTGCTCCAAAGTGTCCGCCCCTAAATCCTGCGAGGAGAGGGGCCGGGGGAGAGGTTTTAGGATCGGCTAAGTGAAAAAGTCGTATTATTGAAACGCAAATTGGTATTATCTCATCAATTCCGGTTCAGGAGAAAATACATGAGCCTGACGAAAACTGAGTTGGAGCATTTTCACAAAGAAGCTTACGTGGTCAAGCCTGCCATTTTTTCGGAGGAGGATTTGCAACCTATCAAAGCGGCGTTCAGCGAAATCGTTGACACGGAAGCAAAACGCATAAAGTCGGAGGGAAGGCTGGAAAACATTCATTCAGACGCACCTTTCGGTAACCGTCTTGCTCACATCAGCAATGATAATCCAGAAGCCGCGTCCGAAATTGTGCAGGCAGTCATGGGGGCAGGCGGGGGTGGTTTTAAGGGGCCTGCGCTGTTTCAAATGCTTGTCCATTCTCCACTGTTATCTTGCATCGAAAGCCTTGTCGGCCCGACGATCATTGGTTCCTCGGTTTACCGAGTTCGTCCGAAGTTACCAATCTGGGAGCGTGGAGAGGTACCGTGGCACCAAGACTCCGGTTATTTCCTCCCGCACTGTGACCAGTATCTAATTGTCACCTGCTGGATTCCGTTGATCGATGCAACCACCGATAACGGCTGTCTTCATGTGATACCGAGAACCCATGAGCAAGGCGTTTTACGGCATTATACCGGGGGGCACGGTGGCTATCTCGAAATCCCGCCGGATGAGCTGCCACACACCGAACCGATTCCAATGGAGATGAAGGCTGGCGATGTGCTGTTTTTGACCAACCTCACGTTGCATGCTTCATTTCACAATCGGACAGATCAGGTTCGCTGGAGTATAGATCTGCGTTATCAAGGTCCCGAAGCCCCCAATAACGTGGGTGAAACGCCAGAATCCTATGCCCGTGAACGAGAAGCGGTTACCATGGCGTGTTACCCGCCGGAGGCTGATTTTATTATTCGCCAGCCAGAGCATCCAGAGCAAGAGGTAAAAACGGCTGACGAATTTCGTCGGATTCGAGCGCGGTATGAACGCGCTCGACCGCAGATGCCGGGTCGTGGTTGGACACGGCTAACCGACCGGGGGCAATCGTAGTGCCCTGTAAAATAAAGTGCTGCAACCTCTCCCCCAACCCCTCTCCTACGAGGAGAGGGGAGACATCTCCTCCCCCTTCCCTTGCAGGGAAGGGGGCCGGGGGGTTAGGTCAAAACATAATTTACACTGCAGTCGTACGATTTTGCTCGTTGAATCTCAGCGAGCAACCGTTGGGTTGCGGCAACAGGATGGGGTTGTTTACATACGGCAGAAATCACTGCAATGCCGTGTGCGCCAGCACGAACAACGTCGTAAGCCGTTTCAGCCGTAATTCCACCAATCGCAATAACCGGACATTGAGCAATCTCACACATTCGGCGAAGGGCTTCCAATCCTTTTGCCGACTCCGCATCTGGTTTAGAAGAGGTCTGGTAGATTGGACCAAACCCGATGTAATCCGCACCATCAGTAATTGCCGCCAAAATCTTTTCCTCCGTGCGAGCAGAAGCACCGATAATCGTTTCAGATGGGACCATCCGTCGTCCAATTGAGACGGGTAGGTCGTCCTGCCCAAAATGCACGCCTTCGGAACCAACAGCAAGCGCAATATCGGCGCGATCATTTACAATTAAAGGCACGCCATACTGGGCGCAAACGGATTGCACACTTTGTGCGGTTTCAACCAACTGGCGCGTCGTACCGATTTTCTGGCGAAACTGGATGGTATCTGCTCCGCCACGAATCGCCATTTCTGCCAGTTGCGTGTGTGTGAACCGAGATTGAATGCTGGTATCAGTGATAACGTGTAAAACACCAATTCTTTTCATGTTGTTAGAGACGGGACTAACGCGCGTCGTAAATGTAGTGGCGACTTCAGTCGCTTCTGGCAGTCAAAGGAACGACTAAAGTCGTCACTACGAATGTAAACTTTTATACGCAAGTTAGTTAAAGAGAGCGAAAATTGAGGATTAGAAACAGGACTCGGTTTTCTGAGATCAGCAAACCGAGACGCCCCTGCGTGGTTTTAACCGGTCTTCAACGCAGGCTTTGCTGTCCACGCTTGCAGCTTAGCCATCTCAATCACGTGCTTGCCTTCAAAGCCAGGGTAAAACATACTCCAATTGAAATTCATACCCGCAAAGTCAGATCGCTGCACAATGGTCGGGAGTTGCCAATCTGGATCGAGCGACACTTGTGTCGGTGGTATCGCATGGGTCTCAATTGCCCCGAGGATTTGCGCGGCGGCTTTGAGAAAAGTGCCGGGAGCAATCGCTCGATTTTCGATCACGATTGACGAAGGAACGCGATGGCTCTCCGTAAGCTTTGCATTGATTTCCCCAATCGAATCCATTAACACTCCAACGTTAATGGCGGCTTCTGACTCGTCAAATTTTAGCGTTTGGGTGGGACCGATCAGCCGACGAATCGGTGTCACCTCTGGGAGTTTTCCCGTCCGTCGGTGCCAATCCAATGCAAAGACAGTCAACCCGAATATTTCGGCGGGAGAGTAAGCAACGTCATCGATAATTTGATAACTTAATTCCTGCTGTATCTGTTCTGCAAGTTGGATCAGGTTCTTTCCATCCATCCAGATCGGTGCCTCTTTGTATTGTTGGTAGAGTTGTTGATAATCAATCACTTCAATCCCTTCTCCCACGACATATTTCACGAACGCATCGAAATCACGAATTAGCGCATCAATCTGTGAGCGAGTGCGCATCGGCGCGGGAACCCATTCGGAACGCGGCGTATTTCTGCCGTAACGGAAGTTATCCGCAAACTTTCTTGTGAACAAGCGCACCGGGTGAGTGTACATCACGATTGTGCCATCGCCAATTCGATCGCACAGTTGACGGAAATCTGCCTTCATTTGCGCCAAGCGATTTTCCACTTCAAAGTAGCGATCGAATGACGTATGATAGCCGATGAAAAGCTGATTGCAGTACCACATCGGTTTCCCGGGCGCAAACTCAAACGGCGCATCACAGAACACGGGAAGCCCCATCAACACCATACCTTCAGCCACTTGAGGTCCCCAACTTCCACCCGGCTTGCAGTAAGCGATGGGGCGTTGTCCCAAGATTTTCTCAACATCTTGGATGCCGGGCGACTCCTCAGCAACTACACGTTGCACGCCATCATCCCAGCCTAACTCGTCCAAATATTCCGCATGCAGCGGATGGCGAGAGTGCCAATTGGAGTGAAAATCGATCTCGTGGGCTGCGAGCGTGTCAATGATGTCCTTGCGCCCACGCTCAAGGAGTACACGCGCTTTTTCACCAACGATACAGAATGCACCACGACATCCGTACTTTGCCAACATATTCGCCCAGATCTTTATAGTATCATCAATGCCGGGAGTTTCATATTCTTCTGTATCAAATGAAAAAATCAACTGCATGTGTACGCTCCTTTGACTGATTTCACCATTGACAACGCGAATTTGACTATGTTACCATGCCTTCTAACTTATCTCAAAAGGAAGTGTTGTTTGTTACCCCAGCAAATATACGGCCTCATTTTGCAAGCATTTCTTCATGTCGGACTCGCACTCTGGATCTATAACGATACAAAGCTTCGAGACCGATCTATCCTTTGGGTTGTGGGAACGTTCATCGTTCCGGAGGCATTTTTCCCGCTCTACTTCTGGAATACATCGCCACAACTTATCTGGATTTGTCCCGATTGTCAAAGGCAGAATAGGGCGTGGTCGCGTCAGTGTAGACGCTGCAACAGAACTTATACGGTGGATGAGACCGCGAACCGCTTACACGGCTATTTTGAACCGTCAGATCCATTCGTCATCTTTCTGGTTGCGATGTTAATCTACGGATTTGCCGCCCGTATTGGGATTCTAATCACAGACGGAGAAGAATCACTGAAAAATGGCGTAGATACACAGACGCTTATACAATCGCTCCCACATTTTCATTTTTGGATTATCCAACTCATCACTGGAAATGTATTAATCTGGCTATGCTTGCACTGCATAACAGTACGTTATCGTCGATCTCTCAGTTCAGTTGGTCTGCGATTCGGCAAACAGTTTGGTTATTTGATCTCTCCGCTTTTGCTTGCACCGATTCTGATCTTAATTTCGGAGGGGACTACACAAGGCATATCATGGATTAGCCATATCATGTCCTTAGCAGGCTTGGACAAACTCATTGAATGGGAACAGCAACAGCAATCCATCGGCATGCCAGAGCGACTTGGAGACCCTTTGATTATTCTCACCGCTTTTGTTTTAGTGATCCTCTTACCGTTTGGAGAAGAAATGCTGTTTCGGGGAATCGCATACCCCGCCTTGTCTGACCGATTTGGTCAGCGGATGGGGTTGGTATTCAGTGCCCTCCTTTTCGCCGTATTTAGTGGTGGATTTCTCCACATGATTCCGGCATTCATCAACGGGATTATCCTTGGTTTACTCATCGATAAAACCCGCTCGCTTATTCCTTCTATCATTACGCACAGCTTGATGAGCCTGATCTCGCTTATGATGTGGTTTGGAAAAGGATAGTGCAAGACGGAATGGCAGGATGAAAGAATGGAAGGGAAAAAGAGTTTTAATCTATCTTATTGCATAAGCCCGATCGTGCGGACCAACAGTTAGAAAAACGACAGTTTTGTCCGTATGACCTTCACAGAAACAATACTGGCAATTCTTTA
>JADFGN010000556.1 GCA_022567695.1 Candidatus Poribacteria bacterium
ATGATGATGAGCAGAAAAACTCCAGCCCAAAACAAGAACCACATATTGATTGTGTCTAGGTATTTCTTTGTTTTTACACCCAAACGGTTGTAGGTAATGAAAGATTGTCGCTTATCAAATTAGCGAAAAATGGGGACGTTTGGAGCGTTCATAATCGCAACATAACAATCCGGAAACTGTGCGGCAAGCCTTTTCTGTGACGCCTTTGCCACCTCAATCGTCTTGCCACCCATTACACTCACAATATAGGACTTCTGATTCTTTATGATTTTTGGCGTAATCTGTATGCTCTCGCCATTGTCAATTAATCGCATCGTTAATTTATCGGCGTTACTTTTTGAATGAAATGCTCCAACTGTGATAATGTATTGTTCAGGTGGGCTTACTTGGAGCGTTTCCTCTTTTTGGTGCAGAGACTGAGAAATGTCTAATTCGGTGGCTGTGGACGGGGAAGAACTAGGGCGAGTTGTATATATAATCGACGACCCCTTGGCTTCTGAAGATAATTCCATATCAGTAGGGCTAGAGAAGGAAACGTCTGTCGCTGAGTTAGCAATTTCTGATGGTGAGTCGGTATCCGTAGAGCGGGAATTTGAAATAACTGCGGGTTGGCTAATATCTAAAGGTTGCTCACTTCGAAGGTTATGAGGTCTCAGTTTCCAAATCAGAGATCCAAGCCCTGCCTCAACAACGATGCCCACACAGATAATAACAATCAACGCTGTATGGTAGTTACGTTCCCTCCTTCTGCTGTGAAGGACGTCGAGCATTCCTCCTGCGTCAGCGACGCTGTATACCCATACCAATGGTATAACCAGCGCACCAACCACTGAAGAAACTTCGCCGATAGGGAAAAAAACCAGAAAAACCAGCACCCCTTGTAGCAGAAGTAGATCTAGCCCTTTTAAGAATTCACGGTTGTAGATCTGACCTGCGCCGGGAAGGATGCCTGATAGAATGGCAGGAATTACTTTTTCCCAAATCATTGCTTAGTTGCTAATCGATGATCGACTGCAAGTTAAGCAGCCCTTTGTTGATTTCTTAGATGCCACATATGCACAATTGGGCTTGCGATAAAAATCGACGAATATGTTCCGACGATAACTCCAATAATCAGTGCTAACGCAAAGGTATTAATCTCCTCACCAGGACTGGACATGAAAAAAATCACAAGAACCACGAAGAGCGTTGTCAAAGAGGTGATAACCGTACGACTGAGAGACTGATTGATACTCCGATTGAGAATTTCTGCATAATCGACCCCTTTGAGGAATTTCGTGTTTTCACGGATGCGGTCAAAAACAACAATCGTATCGTTGAGCGAGTAGCCAATAATCGTGAGAAACGCAGCGACTGTGGGCAAGTTGATCTCTTTGCCGAGTAGAGAAAAAATCCCCAGTGTGATCAGAACATCGTGAATAAGCGCGGTGATTGCGCCAACTGAAAAGCCAAATTCAAATCGCCAAGAGATGTACAATAACAAGATAATCATCGACCAGAGAACAGACCACAACGCCGCCCACTTGAGATCTTTCCCAACACTCGGTCCAACTTCCGTAACATTCATGCCACCGGGCAACGCATGCCAATCCCCCTCGCCTTTCATCAGGGAATCGGCGAGAATGCGACCGACACTCGCCTGTATTTGGATAACAGCGGCTTGTGTCAAATCGGTTCCAATCGCTTTGGCGAGTTGAAATGTCACCGTTTCGTCTTGTGTTGTAATGTCACGGATTTCGTTGCGCGTCCGATTCTCGCCATCGATTAACAGTATCCCATCTCCGGATTGAAAGAGATGAATCTTGTCCTCTGTACTGCTAATTTGGATGCTTGTCGCTGTTGAATCACCGGGATCTGAAGCGAGAGGCACAACAACTTTTTGGCTATCAAATTCGGGACGGTAGCTGAGTTGAATTGAGGCTTCCTGTTTTCCCGAATCGACCTGAATCTTTTCGATGTCATAGCCGAGATTTTTCAATTTTTCATTAAGTTCGACTTTGGTTACGGCCCGGTTAAACTTCGCTTGAATTTTAACACCACCACGAAAGTCAATTCCGAAATTCGGTCCCTTATGGATGCCGAGGAAAACCAGACCGAGAATAATCAGAGCCGCAGACAGAGTAAATCCGATTCGGCGTTTGCTGAGAAAATCAACGTTTATATCTGTGAGAAATTCCAACCCCTTATTTCCTCCTAATTTAAATACTCAATGTCTTTACATCACGGCTCCCAATAATCCAGCCGTACATCTCCCGCGTGAAAACGAGTGCGGTGAACATGCTCGCTAAAATCCCAATCCCTAGCGTCACTGCAAATCCTTTGATGGGACCTGTACCAAAATGATAGAGAACCATGGCTGTGAGGAGTGTTGTTAAATTCGCATCAAGGATGGTCCAAAACGCTTTCTGATAGCCGTTGATAATCGAAGACCATACCGTTTTGCCAGTTCGCAACTCTTCGCGGATGCGCTCGAAAATAAGAACGTTTGCATCAACCGCTATACCAATTGTCAAGATGAGTCCAGCAATACCGGGGAGGGTCAACGCAGCACCAAATCCCGCGAGTGCACCTAAGATAATAAGCAGATTAAACACAAGAGCAGCAATCGCAATTGCGCCCGACCACTTGTAGTAGATTATTATGAATATGACGACACATCCCAAACCGATCACCGCAGCCTTGATGCCGTTGTCAATTGATTCTTGACCGAGCGTTGGACCAACCGTTCGTTCTTCTGCAATTTTCACCCCGACCGGGAAGGCGCCAGCCTTGAGAATGTTGGACAGATAGGTTGCTTCTTCTCTGGTAAAGTTGCCCTGGATGACACCATTTCCAATAATTTGATTCTGAATAACAGGGGCAGATTGAACCTTATCATCAAGCAGAATTACGAGATGTTCACCGATGTTATCGCCAGTAATTTTTGCAAATTTCCGACTGCCTTGTGAATCGAAACGCATCGCTACGACAATGTCAAAACCTGTTGAACCCGTATCCGGAAAGGCGTCGGCAACCTGATCGCCCGTTAATAAAACCTCGCTTCTTAAAACGAGCCAATCACCCGTTTCGTAATGGTATCGGATTTCCGCATCCGCGGGAATATCAGTTGGTTCAGTCCCCGCGGGGCCTGACCAGTAATTGCCACCACTCGGACTTTTTTCAACCAGCTTAAACTCCAGCCGCCCCATTGTCTTGACAATCCGAAGCGGTTTCGATGAATCTTTAGCACCGGGCAATTCAACAATGATTCGTGGTCTATTGGCTTCCCGACGAATAGAGGGTTCAGCAACACCAAATGCATCGACACGGTTTCGCAAAACAATTAGAACCTGGTCAATGGCGTCTTCGCTGTACTGCTTGATGCCGGATTTACTCAGATGAATTTGATAGGTGACGAGGGTATCGCTCTGGGAAACTTCCTTAGCGTCCCCAAAGAACTCCAATTCGTCAAGAATTTTCTTAGCCTTTTCCAAGTATTCTCTCTTTTGGTTGTCGTCAGATCTGTATCGAGATGGAATGCCTACAATCACGTTCAAAGCATCCCGCCCTTCTACCGATTCCGCTTTTCGGCACAGGATTTCTTCGGTACGCAACCGATCGGGGATGGAGGACGCACGTTCGTTGAGCAATGCGATTTTCGACTCTTCGATATCGACTTCCAGAACAAGGTGAACACCGCCTTTGAGATCGAGTCCCAGCTTCAGACGGTTGTCGGGTATGAGCCGACGTACTATCGAAGGAAGGCTTCCATAAAAATGGAGATTTGATAAAATTGTCTCTAACTCACTCCTGTTCTTCGTAGCTAAGAAATTGACACGAAACTCGCCTGACCCTCCGGCAACAGTATCGAATTCATAATCCTTTGCTTCCTCAAACCCAAGCGTATCCAGATGTACACGCAGGACATCCTTGAGCTCTGCTATCGTATCTTGATAGGTAATTCCTTCGGGGTACTGAACATCTTGCAAACTTACTCTTAAAGCGTTCTCTTCGGTCGCCTCAAATTTGGGCAGTCGCTCCTGCATCCAAAGCGGGAGATTCCCAAACAACGGGTTGTAAAAGTACGACGGGGTGGGAATCAGGTACAGTGCTGAAAACACGAACACCGTAATGATTAAAACGAGCTTCCACGGACTGAATCTATACATCAATTTCTCCTAAAAAACAGATGATGCACCTGGGAGGATTTGAACCCCCGACACGAGGCTTAGGAAGCCTCTGCTCTGTCCCCTGAGCTACAGATGCATCTTTCGACGAAGGTATAGTATAGCACATCGACTATTAAAATTCAATCAGAGAAAAAACGTCGTAATTTGAAAACTTTTCTCGCCCGTTAAGAAAGGTCAGTTCAATCAACACCGCAATGCCAACGATCTGTCCACCTAGCTTTTCAACGAGATGAATCGACGCTGCCGTTGTGCCTCCTGTTGCGATGAGATCATCACAGATAAGCACACGACTTCCCGCTGGAAAAGCATCTTGGTGAATTGCAAGTGCGCCGGTCCCGTATTCAAGATCATAATGGGCTTCGTAGGTATGGTAGGGAAGTTTTCCACTTTTGCGAATCGGCACGAAACCCACGCCCAAACGATACGCGAGCGCTCCACCGAGAATGAATCCGCGTGCATCAATCCCGGCGATAACGTCGATATTCTTCGGTTCGTAGTGAGTCGCGAATACCTCGACGGTATCGCGAAATGCGGCTTGATCTTTGAGGAGGGGAGTTATATCTTTGAAGACGATTCCCGGTGTGGGAAAATCGGGAATGTCTCGGATAAATTGAGAAAAATCGGTCATAAATTCACTCCAATCTATTTTAAATTCAACATTGAGACATATCAACTAATACGAATTCGA
>JADFGN010000557.1 GCA_022567695.1 Candidatus Poribacteria bacterium
TTGAGAAATTCAGGGGTGGTCATTATTATCGCGAGATTCAGTCAGTTCGCGGATGATTTGTGGGAGGGAGATTCCTCTCCCGATAAGAGAAGTCGAGGCAGGGAAGCCTCTCCCACAGAATTATGACCGCCCCTCAATTAGATGGATCATTTTAACGATGATAAGGATTCAACATGCAAGCACCCGATTTGTCGGAGTTGAACGAACGTATTAAGTCGGAGGGCCCGTTTATTGATGCAATCTTTGGAGAAATAGCAAAAATCGTTGTCGGGCAGAAATACATGATTGAGCGATTAATTATCGGATTGCTCTGCGACGGTCATATCCTTTTGGAAGGGGTGCCGGGGCTTGCAAAAACAACGGCTGTTCAGGCACTCGCTAACACCATTGATGCATCTTTTAAGCGACTGCAATTTACACCAGATCTCCTTCCCGCCGATCTGATTGGGACGCTTATCTACGATCAACGCGAGAGTCAATTTTATGTGAAAAAAGGCCCCATCTTCGCCAACATCGTTCTGGCTGATGAAATTAACCGCGCGCCTGCCAAAGTCCAAAGTGCTCTGCTTGAAGCAATGCAAGAACGGCAAGTCACAATCGGCGACGAGACTCATCCGCTTGACCCGCCATTTATCGTTTTAGCCACGCAAAATCCAATCGAGCAAGAAGGAACTTACCCGCTACCAGAGGCCCAGGTGGATCGATTCATGCTGAAATTGCATGTGACCTACCCTTCACGCACGGAAGAACTTGAAATCTTGCGTCGGATGACAGGGGAAGACATTCCCCCGATTCAACAGGTTATTTCGCCTGAAAAGATTATTCACCTTCAAGCGGTGGTGCGCGAGCTCTACATGGATGAAAAGATTGAAAACTACATCGTCGATCTGGTCTGTGCCACCCGTGAACCGAGCAAATACCAATTGGATAACCTCGCAGACCTCATTGAATACGGTGCCTCTCCGCGGGCGACAATCTTTCTTGCGATGGCGGCTAGAGCCCGCGCTTTCCTTAGACATCGTGGCTACGTTACCCCGGAAGATGTCCACGCGATTGGTATGGATGTCCTTAGACATCGTATCATCGTAAGCTACGAAGCAGAAGCAGAAGGCATAGATTCTGAACAGATCGTCAAGCAGATCTTCGACGGCGTTGAGGTCCCGTAGTATATGAATTCGCTTTACGTCCCTTGAATCTGCGAAAATAGATGGGCATGGTTCAAAAACGGGTTGACACCTTGAGCTGAAAATACCGATGATCTGGTATTCCAAGGGATGCAGGATTCAAGATACCGAGTCCATCAGGGCACTTGCATCCCCGATAGATCGGGATCTTCGCTTCGCTCGACTTGTATCTTGTATCGATTGTATCTTATGAGTTCTTTAAGTGGGGCGAGGCATGCCTCGCCCCTACACAAATGCAACCCAGTCAATGACATAAAAAATTTGCTTTATCAAGTCGCATATATTATACTTAAACCTAATCAAATTGGTTGTAAATAGAGCGCATAAACCCGACCAAATTGGTCATCTATTCTCTGTTTGCTTCCGTGGATTTGGACATCTCTAACTTGCAGCTTTAGTGAGGGCTAATTAATTATACCAACATTACTACTGGGAAGGAGCAAATCTCATGGCGACAGAAAGTTTGGCGCCTTATAACGCGGAGGCAATCCCGCCGGATGCCGAACGTGAAATTGCAATTTATGAAACGCAACTCGGCCGTTTCCAAGCGGATCAGGTGCCAGAGAAGATTTTCACCGAATTCAGATTGCGCCATGGCGTTTACGGACAACGTGATAATGGCTCTCAGATGATTCGCATAAAGATTCCCTTCGGGGGTCTGAACGCGGCACAACTTGAGATGCTTGCGGATATCGCTGAGGAATACTCCGATAATATCGTCCACATCACGACCCGCCAGGATGTGCAATATCATTATGTTGATATCAACAATACCCCGGAATTGATGCGGCGATTTGCTTCCGTCGGAATCACAACCAAGGAAGCCTGCGGCAATGTTGTTCGCAATGTGACGGCGTGTCCGATAACCGGTGTCTGTAAAGATGAAACCTTTGACGTGACGCCTTACTCGCAGGCATTGTCAGATTTTATGTTGGGGCATCCAGATGCACAGGATTTTGGGCGTAAGTTTAAGATTGCATTTTCGGGCTGTGAACAGCACGCTTGCGGACTCGCATACATGCACGACATCGGAGCAGTAGCCGCAATTAAGGAGGTCGATGGAAAACCGAAGCGCGGATTTAAATTGTATGTTGGCGGTGGTCTGGGCGCTGTGCCACATCAGGCAAAGGTTTTTGATGAATTCGTCCCTGCAGAGGAATTGTTACCGCTTTCACAAGCGATGTCGAGGGTATTTAGCCGCCTAGGTGAGCGTAAAAACCGTAACAAAGCGAGAATGAAGTTTGTTGTTGCCAAGCTCGGTATTGAGGAATTCCGCCGTGAGGTACTAGCGGAACGTGAAAAATTGTACCACGATCCGGCATGGACAGCTTTTATGGAGAATCTAGATGCGTATGACGAAGAGCCGCTGAAACCCCCGACACAACTCAACGGTGCCACAAAGCCAGAAGGATTTGACGAGTGGTATGCGTCCAACGTTCAGCTGCAGAGACAACCGGGTTATGCTGTTGTCACGGTTACGCTGCCGCTTGGCGATATCACCGCTGACCAGACGAGAGCATTGGCGGATATGGCGCGCAAGTATGTCAAGGAAACCGTCCGCACCACCGTTGAACAGAATCTCGTTTTACGTTGGGTCACAATGACAGATTTGCCCGCGCTCTATCGTGAACTTAAAGCCATCGGTCTAGGCGATCCGGGTGCAGAAACAACGGTCGACATTACCGCATGTCCGGGAACCGACTCGTGCAAATTAGGCGTGTCATCTTCGCGTGGGCTTGCCGCACACTTGAGGAATCACTACATCAAGACTGGTGTAAGCGATGAGCTTAAAGACCTGCGCATCAAAATCAGCGGCTGTCCTAATTCGTGCGGCCAACATCACATTGCGAATATTGGTTTCTTTGGTTCATCAAGACGTCTGGGTGGACACATCGCTCCATATTACCAGGTCTTCTTGGGAGGGCATGCTACGGAAAATGCGAGTTCTTATGGACTCCCTACCGGAAAGATTCATGGCAGGTACATTCCAGAATTCATTGCAGAGTTGACCGATAAGTATCTTGATGAACGTAGCACAGATGAATCGTTCACCGATTACGTCGGACGACTTGGCAAAGCCGAAATTAAGAAAATTCTCTCTAAGTACGATAAAATTCCCTCCTACGAGGAAGACCCCAGCTATTATGTGGACACGGGCGATACGAAAGAGTTTCAACTCAAAACAGGCGTCGGCGAGTGCGCCGGTGAATTGGTTGCAGTAGTTTCGTTCAAGCTTGAAGATGCTGACCGTTTAATCTATGAAGCGGGTTTGCACTTTGAGAGAGATGAATATGTCGAGTCGGCAAAGCTGGGTTATGAAGCCATGATTAAAGCCGCAGATGGCTTGCTGACGACGGAAGGGTTGCAGTATGTCGACGATGAGACGACAGTTAGCGACTTCCGGAACCGATTCTTTGAGCCGGGAATTTTCTTCGCCGGTTTTGCGGGGCATCTGTTTAAGGCCGCCAAAGAAGGTACGGATTCTCTTGACCAGGAATTGACGCATCGTCGCATTGAGGAAACAACGCTTTTTGTTGAAGAGGCACATAACGTCTATAATCGTATGCGGATTCGGAACGAAGAGGAAGAGCAGAGTCGGCGGAGTCAGCGGCGAAAGAGACGAGAAGCCGTGCCTGCTCGTATCCCTAAGGCACCGCCTAAGCCAGAGAAAGTTGAAGAAATTGTTGATAGTCTCGACCTCAAAGGTGTTGCATGTCCATTTAACTATGTTCGTACCAAGATTCGTCTTGAGACGATGGCTGTCAATCAACTCCTTGAAATCACGATTGACGATGGCGACCCCATTGAAAACGTGCCGAAGAGTCTGGCAAACGATGGGCATGAAATTGTGGACACCAAGAAGATTGGTCAACATTACCGACTCCTGATCCGGAGGGGAGAGTAATACATAATGCGTAAAACGTAATGCGGAGTGCGTCGAATTACCCATCCATGACGCATTCCGTGTTGCGTTTTACGTTTTTCTTTTGATTATGGACTTACAACAGATTAACATCAAAGTCTTCGTGACAGAAGATAGCCAGGTCAATTACACAAATTTCATCAAGGTTTTCAACAGGTGGATGGCAGAAGCAGATAGGGATGATTACCTGAACTATGCCGACTACTCCTTTACGTATGCAGGTCCAGGTGTTCTGTTAGTCTCCAAAGGGGTAAACTATAGCATCGATAACGCCAAAAATCGTCACGGCTTTCTCTACAATCAGAAGCACAAAGTCGAGGGAAGCAATTGTGAAAAAATCCGCCAAGCGTTCATTGAAACGCTCCAGCGGTGTCGTCATTTCGAGGAAGCTGAAGAGCTAGAAAACGAGGTTCAGTTCAACGGAGATGAAATCCTGTTCATGATTAACAATCGACACATTGCTCCAAACGTGCAAGAATCTTTCGAGAGAATAAAACCGGACCTGATTTTTGTGCTTGAGCAGATGTACGGGAGTAGCGATTTCGGACTTGAGAGAGCGTCCGAGGATGTGCGAGAACGGTTCGCGATTCAAATTTCTGCAAATTCAAACAAAGGGGTTTCAGAGCTCCTGGCAAATCTGGAGAATCAATAGTCATTATGTAGTCCATCCGGATGCAAGATACAGTCAAGTTGGGAGGCTCACGAAGGAGAAATTATCAGATGTTCGATTTCAGTA
>JADFGN010000558.1 GCA_022567695.1 Candidatus Poribacteria bacterium
GAGTAAAGTCTGGATGGTCAGCATGACATAACTTCTGCGGCATAATCGAGGCTGTATGATTTCCTTTTCCAAGTTGACTGGAATCCAAATAACCGGTTCCCGGAATCCATGCACACTCTTCAATATTGTCGTCTTCGCCTTCCCCTTCCGGCATCTCGGGATGAATCAAATTCGGGAACCAGTCAAGAATTTCCTGCCATTCCTGAGTGATCTGAGATATTTCCGCTTCCAACTCGCGTGATTTTTGGCGTAACTCTTGACCTCGGCTGCGTGCGGCGTCCGGATCTGTCCGACCCAACCGTGCGATTTTTTTCTTTTCACCGTTTAATTTTTCGAGTGAGGATTGAAGCTCCCGCTTCTGTTTATCCAACTCTAGCCATCGATCTAGATCTGCCCTACTGGTGTCAACCTTTCTCAGACGGATAATTTCTCTGAGCCGTTCAGGATTTGCGCGAATTTCTTTTAAGTCTATCATTATACTGACCTCATCCTACTGCTCTGTCGGGATGGGAAACCCAACAGCCTAAGTTAGCGTTTTAGCACGAACCAAGATAGAATCTTAGTGTATAATTTGTCACTTGAGCATTGACAATTTCCTCGATCTATAGATATGAAAAAGCCACAGATTATCCAAGGACAACCTGTGGCTAATTAAACGGGCTCGACGGGATTTGAACCCGCGATCTTCTGCGTGACAGGCAGATGTGTTAAACCAAGCTACACCACGAACCCACAATAAATTCGTTTTTCGCTGGTAGGCGGGACAGGAATCGAACCTGTGACCTACGGCTTGTAAGGCCGTCACTCTAACCAGCTGAGCTACCCGCCCAAATCTACAGCTTTTTTATGGAGCGCGTAAAGTATATAGCACAATCCCTTGTTTGTCAAGAGAATTTGGGGTTGAGATCAGGGCGATTGCATCTAAATTTTGAGTACTTTCTTCGTTGACATTGCCTGTCAATCTGGTAAAATATCAGCGTTGAAAAAGACAAATACCTGAAAGGAGCAAAGCGATCTCCTCGTGCGACCAATCCTTATTCCCAGAGGTTGTATTTTCCATCAAAAACCTTGCGAAGGCCAAATTAAATAGCCCTATCATCCAACCTTGAAAATGTTGACACATGACTCATGTAGTCGCAGATTGATCCGGAATTGTCGATGAACTTGACTTTAACTAATTTTCATGAATAAGTTCCCGAAAGAAATCAGTCATCATGCGGGTCCCGTAGTTTGAAATATATACTTTAATAGAGAAATTTAGTTAAGCAAGTTTAAGGATTCAAGGGACAGTTCTCAAATCACTAAACCCGCGCCAATGCTGACTTTGATGAAATCAAATATTAAAGGTTTATATTTAAACTTGCTTAATGACTTCTGAAGGAATGAACGATGAAACAACCAAATATTTTGTGGATATGTAGCGATCAGCAACGATTTGACACGCTTGGTTGCTATGGAAATGAATTTGTGCGGACGCCCAATCTTGATAAGTTGGCAGAAAGTGGCATCCTGTTTGAGCGATGTTATAGCCAAAGCCCCGTATGCACACCAAGCCGTGCGAGCTTTTTAACTGGCCGCTATCCACGCACAACGCGCTGTCGGCAGAATGGGCAATCCATCCCTAACGATGAGGTGTTGGTCACCCGGTTGCTTGCTGATGCTGGTTACACCTGTGGGTTGTCAGGAAAGCTGCATCTTTCAACCTGTAACCCGCAAGCCTGCCCAACGACCGAACGCCGTATCAACGACGGCTACACAGAATTCCACTGGTCGCATCATCCGAATCCCGACTGGCCGACGAATGAATACATCCACTGGCTTCGTGAAAAAGGGATGAAGTTTGAGAAGTCGGCGTTCCGCGATTCAAAATATGTGCAAGCGGGTATGCCTGCCGAACACCATCAAACAACCTGGTGCGCTCAGAAGGCGATTAATTTCATCGACGCACACGCTTCGCTAGATCGCCCGTGGCTGTTCTCGGTCAACATGTTCGACCCACATAATCCATTCGATCCGCCAGTCGATTACCTCGAACGCTACTTGGATAGATTGGACGAGGTTCCGTTGCCCAATTATACACCGCAGGAATTGAAGGACAAGCCGCGTTTCCAACAGCCTGAACATCGGGCGGCTTACGCGCAAGGTGGCAGCTTTAACCCCGATGGGATGTCGGATGTAGACCATCGATTGGTTCGGGCGGCTTATTGGGCGATGATCGATTTGATTGATGAGCAAGTCGGGCGGATGCTCGAAGCATTGGAAGCTAGCGGTCAGTTGGAGAACACGATCGTCATTTTCACCTCCGATCACGGCGAGATGCTCGGCGATCACGGTATTTACCTCAAGGGGCCATATTTCTACGAACCCGCGATTCGCGTGCCATTGATTATCTCATGGCAGGGAGTTATTGAAGCAGGTCAGCGAAGCAGAGGATTGGTTGAGCTTGCAGACCTCGCGCCGACATTGCTGGACGCGGCTGGACTAGAACGCCATCCGGGTATGCAGAGCCAATCCATCTGGCCGCTTCTCACCGGTGAGGCTGACTTGAATCAACATCGTGACGATGTCTACTGCGAATACTACAACGCAATGCCTAGCCGCGAGTATCCGGCTGCGCACGCCACAATGGTGCGAACAGATCGGTACAAGCTGGTTGCCGTCCACGGAATGGAGCCTGGCGAGTTGTATGATCTTCAGAGGGATGCAGACGAAACGCATAATCGATGGAATGACCCGGAATATCAATCGGTCAAGTTGGAAATGCTCAAGCGGTTGTGTGATCGGATGGCGTGGACGGTCGATTCGTTGCCAGTGCGACAGGCGGGATGGTGAGCACTGGTTGCGGGACCTAACGCCCCAAGTTCAGGGGCGGCGGGGGTTGGCCGAAGAACGCCCAACAAACCCAAACCCACCACAACCTCGAAAACATTCATTAAAATAGATCCCCAAGCCTGCCCTCGAACCCTTCGCTGCGCTCGAGGGCAGAAGCTCTCATGAAGGGTCAACAACGGCTTGTTAGGTTTCTGCATCCCCCTGCTGGCCTCCACAGGCAGCTTGAAATATGAACGTCACAGCACCAAATAATTCTGATAAATTATCGATTGAATAGCTGACGGTGTTTTTTACGAACGTGCTTTTCAGCAGTTTACCAAACTGCCAAAAATTACCATCAGTTACTATGCCGTGCAATGGCATCGAATCGTCATCGTTTATTTTTTGTGCCGCATACAATTCGGCCAAGCACTGCGCCCAGCCTTGTTCAAAATCATTTTTCTTAGCTTCAACTATCATGACAAGTGGGAGGCCAATTATCGTTTTTCCTAATTCAGATCGTGTAGATACCATATAGTCTGGCGTTCCGTTTAAATCATCATCATAGGATATTGACTTCCGGATCCATAGGAGATATTTATCAAAAAAAGACTTATAGACTTCTCTAATCAAGGGAAGAATAGCAAGTTCACACCGAGACGCTTCAGAGGCAAAAATATCGAGATTTCTTCTATTGAATTCAAATTCCTCTCGAAACGGTTCAGGTGGCTCCGTTAGCTGAATCTCAACGAAGTTACCTTCTGTATATTTGATACCGTACTTTGTTTGCACATCTGCAATGGTTTTAAAGTCACTAAAAGCCATAATAGCACCATTAAGAAAACTGTTGTTTCATGGATCTCTTCTGAAGCCTAACGACTTGTTAGGATCTCTTGCTAGGCATGACCTAAATTTTTCATCTAAGCTAAGTGCAACCTTTCGGCAATGTATTTGACTCGATTGCTTCGGTTTGCAACGCGCTGGGGATGTCGGCTTTCCAATCCCAAGGCTACTTCAAAAATATCGAAATGAATTCTGGTGTCGGTATCCCAACAGTTCGCTTTCTGAACTGTCTTGTTGGATAGATTTGCTTCAAAATAGAAAGTAACGAATCAGCGACCCCAGTTTCATTTTCTTGTTCATAACGGATTTCATCAGTGTTTGGCGGAAAGACTCGCTCAAAAAATGAGTCATCTTTCGGACGTAGTTCTACTTTCCCTTTGAAACCATCATAGTTGATTAGCCTTTTTTGAATGTCATTGGCGACTTCACGTAAATCTTCCCTGTTCTTATGAAAGTAAATAGCAATCGTATAAAAACTCAATATGTGATTTGCAAAGCGATTGAAGGTCTTCCGCCTTAAGGATTCCTTTTCCGGAGGGCTTTGGCTGAGTCCTTCATTACTCTGGATTAATACCTTGTCCGCACGGGCGATTTGCTCATCAGTCCAAACCGATCGATCGGTTCCGGCGAGAAAATGGAGCGCATTGACCCGACCCGTTGTCCAGAATCCAGCGATTTTCGGTTTCTCACATAACTCCAAAGCCAGCCGGATTGCTTTGGGATTCGACCTATGATCGTCACGCAGGGCTATAAGCGCTTTGGATCGCTCCGTCCTGTTGGCATCACCGATTTGCTTAATCAAGGTTGAAACAGAATATGCCTTTTTAAACTTACTCACCTCTTCAGAGGTAGCTTTCACCTGCGATTGTTTCTGTCCCTTTTCATAAACCTCACCGAGATGAGCATTAATGTCCTCCCATACGGATGATTCTCGATTAATCTTGCTTTGGAGTTCTTTGGCTTGCGTGAGGAATTTCAAGGCACTATCATCGTCGTTTACGTTTAATTGGAAATGCACCCAACCGAGTGTATCGTAATATTTAGCATCTTGCTCAATTTCAACGGCTCGCTCTGCATATGACCGAGCATTTTGTAATAGTTTGTCTGATGGGTTTTCCAGGTTATCTACGATAAACCGTGCGTAATTATTAAGCAGTAAAGGATTGTTGGGCTCACGTTC
>JADFGN010000559.1 GCA_022567695.1 Candidatus Poribacteria bacterium
GCAGAACGGGAGGCAATGTACAAATCGCAAGAAGCGGGGTTAAACGCTATTATTCAGCGGAAAGAGGCTGAAGTTTCCGACATGCAATCAAACCTTAGAGCGCAAGAGTCAAAACTGGAAAATGTACGGACCGAACTTCAGCGGCTGGATATGCAGAAGGGACAATTGCGGGCAGAGATGGACCGCAAGGTTCGAGAAATCGAGAGAGACCGTCAGAAAACACGGCAGGATTACAATAAGACTCAAGGCGAACTAAACAATCTTCAATCCAAATTGAATTCTACCAAAACGGAGGTACTCAAGGCACAGAATCAAGCCAATGAGTATGAGCGTCAGGTTTACCAACTGCGCCGTGAACTCGCACTTTCACAATCGATGGCAGAAGAATCACGAAAATCAGCGAAGGCGGCGCAGGCAAAAGCGGCGTCTCAAGCGAAAACCTACTCAAAGCAGATTGAACGTCTTGATCAGTCCAACGTGTTCGAGCAACGCGAAGAATTCATGAGAAGGAAAGAGGAAGAGGCAAGGGCATACGTTCAGCGGCAACAGGTGGGGAACATGTTGCGGACTGGTAGGACGTCTCTAACGAGCCAAGAGATTTCAAAAGGCAAGAGTGTCATCAACGCTTGGTATCTTGCATGGGCTTCCAGAGATATCGATCAGCACCTGATTAATTACGCATTGGACTTGGAGGTTGAGCAGACGGTGATTCGAGCACAAGATGAGCGACGAACCTCTCTAGATCGACAACAGGTCGTTAGTGCTCTCAGCAAGCGGATAAACGAACAATGGGTGAAAACTCACAGTGAGTTTGAAGCAGATGGTGAAAGTATCATAGGTACTTATCGGCTGAATCGGCTTTCTCAAAGCACTGGAAATGGAAATCTCCCCGCCTTGTATGATATTTGGGTTCGAGAAGTTTGGGCACATCAGGTGAATGATCGGTGGGAAATCTATCGTGAAGGCTGGAAGACCTACGAGGGAGTCCCCAAATATTCAACCGTTTTCAATTAGGAGGATGATCGATGCGTCGCATAATCGAAAAAAGCAAAGATGAAATCACACGATTGTATCAAAATCCGAATGCAAGGTACGCCATGATCGGCATTATCGGTGCGTTGATTATCTTGTGTTTTCTCGCCATTGGATTACAAACTGTCGGCAAAGAAGAATCGATTGAGGCTTTCGTGAAACGGTGGAAGGGTGCAGTCGAGTCAAAGCAGATGGCAATGTATCAGAAGTTATGGGATACACAGGCACGGCGTGAAAACCGGGTGGCATACGAACGGGCGTTGAAGCTCGTCATGAAGGAAAAGGTCGAAGTCGATCTCGCCGGAGTTCAGCCGATAAGAGATTTTAAGAATCCCAACCGCCGCCGGATTAAGCATATTCCTGTCGTGTTCTACGAGGACGACGTTCCAGTTAGGCTCTATCGCGATCTCACCGTTGAAAAAAAAGGATTGCGGCGTCAATGGAAACTGATAAATGATGAAATCCTTGATGAACGTCAATACTCCGAAATCGGCGAAGAACCGATTGTCCAAGCGCGAAATGACTCATCTGCCTCGAATCTAAGCCCCTTAATCGGTAAAGGCGGAGCCATCAGCACCCACCCAACGCCTCAGGCTGTGAAATCGGACATTTCAGATTCCCTCGTCGGCACCGCACCACTCGATACGAAGCTCAAAGTGAGTCAGGTTCTAGGCGGATGGCAGAAGGCATGGCAGGGACGAGACCTTGAGACATATATGTCAATCTATGCAGATAAGGCGCAAATTATGCGGATTGTCGTCAGAGGCGGGAAGGAATATCCGACAAAGCTCACAAAAGCGCAACTTCGTGAGAAAATGAAGCGACTCAACAGAAGGTATAGCAAGATCGAGGTCATTATTTCTAATGTGCAGATTAACGGAGACAGCGCAGTTGCTGATGTTGGTTTTCTTCAAGAGTTCAAGGGAACTCCTGCCTCAGGTAGCCAACCCGCTTATTCGGATTATGGTACCAAGAAGTTAATCCTCATGGTGGATCCAACCGATGGACTATGGAGGATCTATTCGGAGAGTTGGAAACTTTACAAGGAAGTTCCGAAGTACTCTAAACTCTGATGCTACTTTATTGAATTCGATAAACTATGCCCTCAAATCCCCTAACGCTGCTGTTCGCTAGGGGATTTTTCTAATCTGTTAAACGTTTGAACTTCAATGATCAATCGTTCATTTGGCTATTCAATATGCCAATTTCCTACCACGGCACATCCCGAAATCACGCGACTCATCTAGCGCAGGGTAAAATCTCCGTTTCCGTTGGTGCGGGTGAATTTGGACGTGGCTTTTATGCACAAAGTTCAATCGGAAACGCGATGAGATGGGCTGCTGGCCGCTCGCCAAATCCAGCCGTATTGGTCATCAATATTGAATCGACCGCGGCTGAAAGCCTTCTCAACGGATCTGCGACAACACGAACGGTGATTTAGACCATGCAATACTACCTTCATTCATTTTGCCGAACAGACGTTGGCGACGGGATGGGATGGTATGCACCGATAGAGCTTGGCAACGCTCAAGGTGCCGTCGGCTACGCCATTCCAGTAGACAAAGAAGGTTCAACATTTGCCGCATATGTTGTAGAAGTCGGTACGCATCGCCAAACGAAGCGTACCACATGGAAAAGATACCGTCTTGTCAAAGTGGCTAAACGCGATTTTATCTTAAAACTGGGCCCCGACGAAGTTCGATTCTCTGAACGTCCTGTTTACCCCAGTTATCGGGTGCTGCCTTATCGTGGAAAATTAAAGCATCCAGATTTTTCTTATGGTCTCATCGAACTCCAGCCTCACGACTCCGCTCAGATCGATGCCCTTTTCGAGAAAAGACGGCTATTTATAATCGGTTGCAACCCGTTTTTTCACTACGAAGACGTCGAATCGATCAATCAAGATGTGGCGAGCGCACGCGGAAATTTGCAACTGAAAAAACGTCCGGTGGTTATCATCATTCGCGACGGTTGGGGACACAATCCGTACCCGGAATGGAACAAGGCAAACGCGATTCATCTTGCCAAAACACCCGTCAACGATCGGCTAATGAGGGAGTATCCACACGTACTCATCCATACGTCAGGAGAAGATGTTGGTTTACCGGCAGGCGTGATGGGAAATAGCGAAGTGGGACACCAAAACATCGGCGCGGGCCGGATTGTCATCCAGGACGTTTTGCGAATCAATAGGATGATCGATTCCGGTGAGTTCTTCAAAAATAGGACATTTCTTGCCGCGATGAAGCACGTTAAAGCGCGTGGCAGTAACCTTCACCTCATAGGGCTGGCAAGTGATGCTTTGGTACATAGTTCGTTACATCATCTTTATGGGTTGCTCACATTGGCAAAGACAACGGGAATTGCAAGCGAGCGTGTTTTTGTCCACAATTTCAGTGACGGTCGCGACAGCCCACCGACTAGCGGTATCGACTTCTGTCGGCAAATCGAAGCCAAAATAAAGGAAATCGGTATCGGACGAATTGCATCTGTGATAGGTCGATACTATGCCATGGACCGTGATGACCGTTGGGAACGTGTGGAGAAAGCTTACCGGCTTTTGACCAAGGGCAAAGGGTATCGTGTAAAGTCTGCCATCCAAGCCTACCAACGCTACTACGACAATCCGACGGAGAAGAACCGCACAGGTGACGAGTTTATCGAACCGACAGTGATTACGGATGCTAACGGTGAACCACTATCGCAAATTTTTGACGGTGATGCGGTTATCTTTTACAACTACCGTGGGGATAGACCACGCGAACTTTGCAAAGCCTTCTGTCTCATGGAGTTCCCATTTGAAGGAGCTGGGAAAGATGGTGTGACGCGGCAAATGGGTTTTGAACGCGAGCGAAAACTTGACGTGAAATTCGTCACGATGACCGAATACGAGCAAGGGCTTCCTGTTGAATCGGCAATTCCGAGGCCGCCCAAGATGCCCAATATTTTGGGAGCATACGCAAGTGATATTGGGTTAGCACAATTCCGGTGTGCCGAAACCGAGAAGTTCCCCCACGTTACCTTCTTCTTTAATGGCTACCACGACGCGCCATTCGATCGAGAAGACCGGCAGATTATTTTGTCACCACGGGATGTCTCGACCTACGATCAAAAACCTGAAATGTCCGCGCCGGAAGTCACTGAAGAAATGCTCCGCCGAATTGCATCGGATAAATATGATTTGATAATCTTAAACTACGCCAACGGTGATATGGTTGGTCACACAGGTTCGCTGCCAGCGGCGATCAAAGCAGTGGAAACGGTAGACGCATGTGTTGGCAAAGTCGTTGATGCGGTGATGGCAAAGGGTGGGGCACTGATCGTGACCGCCGATCATGGCAACTGCGAGCAGATGATTCACCCCGATACCGGAGGACCCCATACCGCTCACACAACGTATGATGTTGACCTCATCGTTATTGATGACAGCTTCAAGGGTTACGAATTGAAGACTGATGGAAGATTGGCGGATATTGCCCCGACCACCTTAGAGCTACTCGGTTTGGATGCCCCCTCCGAAATGACGGGGCAATCGTTGATTTGAATGGATGTCAAATGCATCGCTTGCTTTACTTGAGTCACTGCGGTTCAAGCGTTGGTGGTGGCGAGAAGCAGCTTCACTACCTTGTTACCCACTTGGATCGAGACCGCTATCAACCAATTGTCGTCTGTCCCGACGACGGCATCTTCGCCGATCAACTGCGCGATTCAAACATCCCCACGCACATCCTACCCCTTCCCGGATGGCGAAAAGCAAAGTCAATGCTGTTTCGC
>JADFGN010000560.1 GCA_022567695.1 Candidatus Poribacteria bacterium
ATACTTGAAGAAGGACGTAAAAATCGGTCGGCAGAGGAAGAGCGATTGCTTCAAAAGGTCATCGATGTCGAGAGACGGGTCAACAGCGAAACGACGTGGGGCAGCAAGGTGAAAAGTTGGATTGACGAGCAGAGAACTTCTGTTTACGTGGATTATAGTGGACCTGCCGCCGCATGGTACGACCCAAAGACGGATAAAATTGTGGTTAATCCCGATAAGGCCTTACCTCGTGAGCAGTTACTTGAAGAACTGAAAAAGGGCTATCTTCATGGCTTCATGCTCATTTTGCACGAGAATCTACATCGAGCACAAAGCCGTCGAAGTGGGAGAACACAAGCCAACTCGGAAATGGCGTTGTTACGAGAGATTCACGCCTATTGGATCTCGCACCTTTCATCGGTTGATGAACTCTACGAATACATCTATAAAAATCCACACGGTTTGTACAAGAATCTGCATCGGGTCAATCTAGAGCAGTTCGGCAGGCTTTGTGCCATGATGGATTGGTTGTACGCCTTCCACAACGGAGACCTTGACGCACTCGCCGCTTATGTGGGAGCTACAGAATCCATTGCTGAATTCGAGCGCAAAACAAAGGCACTTATTGATAGCACTGTCGTTGATCGGCATGTGTTCAAAGCGCGAGTCGATCAAATGTGGCGTGAAAAACGAGAATGGCAGGAGGCAACCGCGCAACTTGCACAGGAGATTTTGGGGCGATGATGCCATACACCGAAGCCCAAATCCGAGAAAACATGCGGACAAGCCGAGACTGGTTAGAACGGGGTATCCTAGCCATACACAACAACGACGGCTTTGGCGAAATAGATGCCGATTATCTCAGCTATCTTGCTCGGTGGATTCAGTCAGGCAAGCCATTAAACGGTAAGCATCTTCGCAAGGCAAGGGCATTGATGATGAAGTACGCAGGGCAATTAGCAGAGCTTGCCAGCGTGCAGGAGTGAGCTTCTACACTGATTCAGCCACAAACACACCCTTGAGACGTTGCCATACGGTTCGACGCTGACGCATATCTTCAATCATCTGTCGGGAGTCGTCGAGTTGCTCGGTCAATGCGCCGATGTTCTTTTGGGACATGGCGACGACTTGAGTGAGGTGGTCGATTTGTTCTCGGAGATGCTGAATTTCTGAATCTGCACGTTCAAGTTGTGCTTGGAGATGTTGGACATTGACTGAGTCAGAGTCTAGGTCAGGTTCTTGGTTGATGTCTTGGTCAACGTCTACATTGACCTGGACATACCATTTCCTGCCCACTTTCTCAGCCGTGAGCTTGCCAGATTCAATCCAACGGCGAATAGTTTTGTCCGAACAGCCTAGAACTTGGGTCGCTTCTGTGATAGTCAGTGTCTTAGTCATGACTGAGATAACGACTAAGTCATTGACTAAGTTTCATGCCAAATTTGTCGCTACTCCAATATCATTTCACTAACGACCGACCGGCGATTCTTATCAAATTTCTCACTCCTCGCAGCTCATCAATCTCCCATTCCTTCCTCTTCAATAACGTTGCCACCTCATCATTAATCTCTGTAAGAATCTCATCGATAGTCTCAGCAACATCTACATCTGGAATGTCGAGCAAATCCTTCAGGTGGACTCCGAGGGCCTTGGCAACCCGCCTCAACGTTTTCAAAGAAGGTACGTTTTCCCCTCTCTCAGTGTTCCCAATGAAGTTGACACTCAAATCAGCTTTCTCGGCTAACCGTTCCTGAGTCAGTCCAACTGCCTTCCTGAGCATCCGAATCCGCTCACCAAGCTGCACCTTGAATGGGTCTTTCATGCTATCTTCCTCCATTTTTTAATTTAGCATGACATGAAGAAGATAACCAGAACCCAATGCTAGGAGTTTTTATGATTTTTCTCTTGTGTAATACTAGGGATTCCTATATGATATTGATGAAAAAAGTTTCTAAAACTTACAGTATATATTGGGAGCTAAGGAATTCGGAGGCTGTTTTTACACGCCAGACTAATCAGCGGTGAAACAAGGGTGATACATTCTGACATGCAACAAAATGATGTCACCATTCCAGCGGGAACAAAATCTCATGTTGTTGTTTTCCCTTCCGATCACATATCTGGAACAAAAATAGTGAAACCGTTGAAGGCGAGAGTTAAGAGAACGGTTATAGGTCATATCGAAAGAATTGTCAGGTTCTCCCACGTTTACCTATTGCCTCAATTTCGTGCAATGAGAGCAGGTTTTTATTCCAACCGCAAGGGACTCAAACCCGCACCTAGACTGAACAGCACCCCAATCAAATATTTGGTTAATCGATATGATATTAGGGAAAATTTCGGAAAACTCAAAGTAATGGTTGGGATTAAATCTGCGGGTTGCTTTAGGCAAGTCAAATCAGCCCCAAAAAAGCAACATACAGGTAGAGAATATCGCCCTCAATAACAGAATGGAGTTCTCCATGACATCAGTCAATCAATCGAGTTTAAATCAACTGACGACCGAATTTCAACGATTTCGGGAGGATGCACTCGAAAGGTTCAGGGTCAAGCTCAGACTCTTCCGAGCCTCCCAGATTCAGCAACTACTTTCGACCCCAATTGACCTCGAAACCTTCAACCGTGAAGTTTGGTGGTCTGAAAGTTACACGCCTTTTCGAGGGAAAGATATTAGCAGGAAAATATTCAATCTTCAACAACCACTCGATGCAACCTGTTTATCACAACTGGAACAAGCCCTCGATAGCGGCGAACTTGAACTCCACGGAAATTATACGTGGGGCAGTGCGACCCGTACCTATTACCCACGTATAAAGGACAAGTCGAGGAAAGTTAAAAACATCCATCAGGCAATAGCAATTCTCAATGACTCGACACTTTCACCCGATGAAAAAGCCGAGCGGATTCTTGAAATCGATGGTTTTGGACCAAATAGCGGAACAGGACTGGTAATGCTCTTTCATCCAACAGAATTTGCAATCTACAACATACCGTCGAAACAGGCATTAGAGGGGCTCGGTTATCAGGTTGGCAATATTACGGAGTTCAAAAAAGCGATCTGTCAACTCTTTGCTATACTGAAAGCAGATAGTTTCATCGAATTGGATCGGTTTCTATATCTGATAGATATAGGAGAAATCGACCTTGACGAAAAATCGCTTCCACCTCCAAGAGTCAACCACCTCCACACCGAAATTCAGTGGTGGTTAGCTAAACTCGGTAGAGAAATCGGGGGCGATGTGTGGATTGCCGCAAACGACCACAGAAGGAAATTCAACGACCAACCGCTCAACCAACTCAGTCTTGATGCGCTACCACCTCTGGGAATCAAGGAGGAAACGCAAGGAGCGATTCGCCTCATCGACGTCCTGTGGTTGGATGAGAACGAAGTGACTGCCGCTTTTGAAATCGAATGCACAACATCAATCTACTCTGGACTCCTGCGTCTGTCTGACTTGCTCGCTTCGTCGCCAAACTTGATCACTCCGCTTTATATTGTTGCTCCAGAAAAGAGGCGCAATCAGGTACGCCGTGAACTTTTGCGACCAACCTTTAAGAGATTGAAATTGCACGAAAAATGTCGTTACATTCCGGCAGAAACTTTTGTCCAACAAGCTCCATCAATGACACAATGGATATCGAGCCACGACGCGATTAAACGGTTGGCTGAAGATCTCTTCGAGCATGAAGAAAGCAACTTACAATAGAAGAGCACGAGTCGATTTGGGCAAAAAGTGTGGAGAGTGACATCATCAACCACTCTCCACAATGGGGTTATCTTTGAATCATCCGAAAGATCCCATGCCCTAAATAATCTACGAGATTGATCGCAAAACGCATCGCTTCGCGGGTGATGACTTGGATCAGTGAATCCGAATCCGTTTCCGCTACCATGTCAGCCTGATAGATCATCGCCAACTTCAGGACATAAACCGCATGATGATCGCAAAACTTCGCAAACAGCTGTTCCGAGCCAGGCTCGGATGCCTCTTGCCGGAACTGGGCGACGAATTGCAAATACATCGCCGATGCTTCGGCACTCAACGTCATTTCGCCAGTCAAACGCTGATGAATCGTAGAAAGCCTTTCTACCAGTTCATTCTCCACTGCCACATCAGGTGGAGGAGGTAAGGCAATAAACCTCGTTCGCGTATCAGCAAAGACCAGTAGGAATCGAGGCACAAAACCATCTGTTATATCAATAGCAAGCGAAAGATAACGGTTGATAAGTTCTGGATAAGTCGCCGCTATGATATTGACAAACGGGTTTTCGATCCGCACCGGCCGACGGGTATGCGGCGCGTAATTGAAGAAAGATCGGCAATTGTAGGTCTCCTGCAAAGTCGATAAAAACCGATTCTGGCGACCTCGACCCTTGATTTTTCCGTCAAGATAATGCCAACAAAAAGTGCCTGAATTATGCTCGACGAGCGTGTGAGCAAACGCGGCGGGCGTGATTAAATCGGCAAAAATATGGTGGTTATCTATTCGTTCCAAAATCCGTCGTGCGATTCTTATCGATGATGATTTCCGGCAGATACCCGATGGCGCAACGAGCGAAATCCACAGATTCGTCCGAATCCTTTCCTCATCGTACACAAGGAAAAGATCTTGACATCCCACCGATAGCACAGAAAGCCCATTGGCGATATGAAATTGATCCGGTGCATCACAGATCGGATAAGCATAGTCGAAATAGCGGCGAAGCCATGATGAATTTGATGGCAAGAAATCACCAGCGTCCATAGGTTGACTCTGTGAAATTTGCATGTTAAAATTTTCCTCCTTTTAAGTGAAGCGGGGCAAGCGGTTA
>JADFGN010000561.1 GCA_022567695.1 Candidatus Poribacteria bacterium
GAAGTAACCATCAGGCCAGCTATTCTCCATGTAAGTCGAAGAAAATAACAAGGCGGGAGTTATAAGAGAATCAGATTATGTTGAAGGAGTTTGTCATGTCAAATCAAGAAATTTACCGTCCTCGTCCCATAAGCGGATTCCCGGAATGGTTGCCCGAGCAACGGCTAATTGAACTGAAATGGATTGATAAAATTCGGCGCACCTTTGAAAGTTTCGGTTTCTGCTCGATTGAGACACCATCTATCGAAGAGTTAGATGTGCTGCTCGCTAAGGGCGAAACGGACAACGAGATTTACACGCTGGCACGACTACAGGCGGAAGGAGACGACGCAACCGATGCGCGGTTGGGGTTGCACTATGACCTGACCGTACCTTTTGCACGCTATGTCGCACAACATTTCAGCGAATTGGTTTTTCCATTCAAACGTTATCAAATCCAGCGAGCATGGCGCGGCGAGCGTCCCCAAGATGGACGCTACCGTGAATTTTATCAATGTGATATTGATGTGATTAATGTTGATCATCTGCCCCTCCACTTTGATGCAGAAATACCAGCTATTATATATAATACGTTACGTTCTCTTGAAATCGGTGGGATTCAAATTCGCATCAACAACCGAAAAATTCTGGAAGGTTACTTAAAAGGCTTGGGGATTAAGGATACGATTTCGGCAATTCGCACCCTGGATAAACTGGACAAGATCGGCGAAGAAGGGGTAACTTCAACGCTACAATCGGAATTAAAGCTCTCACAGGATTTAGCCACACGCTGCCTTGCGCTTGCAACCATCCGTACTACGGAGACTTCGTTTGTTGAAGAGGTGAAAGCGTTGGGAGTACAATCCGATCTACTCGACGAAGGATTGGAGGAATTGGTTTTTGTCGTGGAGGAACTCGGAACGCTGAAGCGCGGGGCGATTTTGGCGGACCTGTCAATTGCTCGGGGATTTGACTACTATACGGGCACCGTGTATGAAACTGTGCTACTTGACTTTCCCAATTTGGGTAGTATCTGCTCAGGTGGACGCTACGATAACCTCGCCGGATCTTTCATCAATCGCAAGTTGCCTGGAGTGGGTATTTCCTTCGGTCTGAGCCGTACCTTCGGCAAACTGCTCAAAGAACAAAAATTAGAAATCGGGGCGAAGTGTCCAACGGATGTTCTCATGATTTTTCCCAATTTGGAACAACGCGAGAACGCAACTCGCACGGCGAACTTGCTACGCCAGCGAGGGGTTAATGTCGAGATGTATCACGCGCCCGGCAAAATTTCACGTCAACTCCGTTATGCCTCCCGAAAAGGAATTCCTTATGTGTGGTTTCCACCCTTTGAGGACGGTGGCATACATGAAGTCAAGGACATGAGCTCTGGCAATCAGACCGCTGCCGATCCGGAAACATGGTGTTCAGGGTCATAATACCAAGTTTTCCACGAACGAAACTATGCCAATCACCTTGGTAGAGAAGCCACCGATTTCATTGGCAATCTAAAACGATTTGCATGATTTGGCCAGCACCTAAATTTACGCAACAGGAGGTAAAGAACCAATACAATGCCTGAAATGAAACGAACACACTACTGTGGAGACCTACGACTCGCCGATGCCGGAACATCGGCGCAGTTGACCGGATGGGTCCTGCGTCGCCGAGACCACGGTGGCGTGATTTTTATTGACCTGCGCGATCGAACTGGAATCACGCAGGTGGTCTTCGACCCCCAAATTGATTCAGAAACGCACGAGATTGCGCATCAGATTCGTAACGAGTTTGTGTTATGTGTGAGTGGAAAGGTGCGTGAGCGAGGGGAAGGCGCAGTCAATTCCAAACTCCCAACGGGCGAAATCGAACTTGCATCGGATGAACTGGAAGTTTTGAATGTCGCCAAAACCCCACCATTCCCTGTGGAGGACGATATTGATACCGATGAAGAAATTCGGATGAGGTACCGTTACATCGATCTGCGTCGTCCAAAAATGCAAAAGATGCTAAAGATTCGGCACAAAGCAATGCTCGCCGCTCGCAAGTATATGGACGAACAGGGATTCCTTGAAATCGAAACGCCAATCATGATGAACAGCACACCGGAGGGGGCACGCGATGTGCTGGTTCCAAGCCGACTCAATCCCGGTAAATTCTATGCGTTGCCACAGTCACCACAACAGTTCAAGCAGCTCTTGATGATGAGCGGTGTTGATCGCTACTTTCAGATTGCACGCTGCTTCCGCGATGAAGATACTCGTGCCACGCGACAACTCGAGTTTACGCAACTCGATATCGAAATGTCTTTTGCAACCCGAGAGGACATACTCAAATTAACCGAAGGGCTTATCAAGCGCATGTTTGAGGAAGCGGCTGGAATTCCTGTTTCGACGCCTCTTCGACGTATGTCGTATGAGGATGCAATCGCACGATATGGAACTGATAAACCGGACACACGCTTCGGGATGGAACTTTCCGATCTCTCGGACTTAGTTGCTGACTGCGATTTTAAGGTATTTACGGGTGCTTTAGCTAGCGGCGGACAAGTGAAAGGGCTAGCGGCTCCCGGCGGGGCGTCATTCTCGAGAAGAGAGATCGATGACCTCACTAAACTTGTGGCCATCTATAGAGCAAAAGGTTTGGCGTGGATTAAGGTAACAGACAAAGGCTTTGAATCGGGCATCGTCAAATTTTTCCGCAAAGAGATTCTCAAAGCGGCTAGTGAGCGGATGGGGGCAAAACCGGGCGATATTATGTTCTTCGTCGCCGACAAGCCGAAAGTTGTCGCGGATTCACTTGCCAACCTCCGCCTTCATTTGGGTAAAAAACTCAATCTAATCCATCCCGATCGCTTCGACTTTCTGTGGGTCATAGATTTCCCGCTGTTCAACTGGAACGAAGATGAGAATCGATACGAACCTTCTCAGCACCTTTTTACCATGCTACCAGAGGAAGACCTTCCTCTGCTGGATACCGATCCGGGTGCGGCGCGAGGTCTACAATACGACCTAATTATCAATGGCTACGAAAGTGCGGGTGGGAGTGTTAGAATTCACGAATGGAATGTCCAAGAGAAAATCCTCAAAATTATGGGGGTTAATCCCGAAGAGGTTGTCGAGCGATTTGGGTACTTCGTTGAAGCATTGCAACATGGCACACCACCCCATGCCGGAATTGCTTCTGGACTGGATCGACTGATGATGTTGATGACAGGCGAAGAAAATATTCGCGAAGTGATTGCATTTCCAAAGACACAAAAAGGGCTATGTCTACTCACCGGCGCGCCTAGCGAAGTCACTGACGAGCAGCTTGAAGAACTATCAATTAAAGTCGATGTCATTGAATAAAATCTGAAGCGTAGAGAGTTTTAAACTAACAATTATCAACTCTGAAGGAGACACGAATATGGTTCAAACAAATCCCGCTACATCTTCCGATTCAACCGAATCTACCGAAAGCAACGGAGGTAACCGAATCCTCATTGGCATCATTATCGCCATTGTTCTTGGAGTCATCATCGGCGGTTGGATACCAAATCTCGGAATGAAAACCACAATCCTCGGTGATATCTTCCTCAATTCACTGAAGATGATTGTTGTCCCTCTCGTCATGCTTTCAATGATTGTTGGAATTACAGGCTTGGGAGATATCCGCAATATTGGCCCGATTGGCGGGCGCACTGTACTCTATTATATGGTGACAACAGGAATCTCGGTCTTGATCGGTATCATCTTGGTCAACATCATCCAACCGGGAAAGGGCATCGCCCCGGGCGAAGAGCGTTCCGAGTTGATGTACACGCTGAGTGGCGATGGGAATCGTACAGTGACGTTGGACAATAGTTCTTGGGAAAAGACGGGTTATAACGAAAAGTACCTCCTGAGTCTGACAGACCAACAAGTACAGGGCGAAATCGAATCGGTCACCGGGAATTCGGCGACGGTGAAATCGTGGGAAAATAAGGCCGAAGGGGTATTCTATATCACAACAGATGAAGGTGATCGCTTGCCGTTTCGTCGCGTCAGCGGACAGTATGTTTCCGCCGATCCAGTGCTTTCCACGAAAGGACAAGGCGTCGAAATCAAGTTGCCTATTGCACAAAAGGTACGCGGCAAAGAGGAGCGGGATATCGGCGGCACACTGAAAGAGGTCTTGCTCGGAGACCCCGCGAGTGGAAAGGAAGGTATGATTCCACGCAATATCTTCAATGCAATGGTGCGGATGGATATCCTACCCATAATTTTCTTCGCGCTTTTGATAGGCGCAACCCTTTCAGTCCTTGGTGAACGCGGACGAACGGCTGTCGATACCATTTCGGGGCTGAATGATGCTGTGATGCAACTTGTCCATTGGATTATGATTGTTGCGCCGATTGGTATTTTCGGATTGATTGCCGGACGGATCGGTAACGCCGGAGGGTTCGCGGGCTTTCTGCCCGAACTTGTAGCGATTGGCAAATACAGCTTCACGGTGATATTCGGACTCGCTCTGCACGGTTTTATTGTGTTGCCACTTATCCTTTTCCTAATCGGGCAAAGAAATCCAGCGAAATACGCAAGGGGAATGGGGGCCGCACTGCTGAACGCTTTTTCGACGGCATCCTCTTCCGCGACACTGCCCCTGACGATGAAGAGCGTCGAAGAGGAGAACAGCATCTCGAAGCGGACGGCGAGTTTTGTACTACCGCTCGGTGCCACGATTAACATGGACGGCACCGCGCTCTACGAAGCCGTTGCTGCGATTTTTATTGCACAGGTTTATGGCGTGGAGTTGGGCGTTGGACAGATGATTATAATCTTCCTCACGG
>JADFGN010000562.1 GCA_022567695.1 Candidatus Poribacteria bacterium
AATTGCAGCCAGGGAAACAGATGATTTTGCGTGTAGATGGAAGCTATGAAAGCAATGGTTATTTGGGGATGTATGGCAAATCCGCTCTGCCGAGAAGTTATCTGGTTACAGGCGGAGCTGCGGGTTTGATGAACCTGCTTTATTTTGGAGACATCACTGAAAAACCGGAATTGAACGACGCTTATTATGACAAGCTCTTCAGGAGTGAAGGCAGTTTCATCGGTCAACAGGTCAAGTGTCAGTCTATGGGTGATGACTACTGTGAGATAGAAGTGACGGAATCCTAGTAAGTCTAAGGAGACACGACAAACTAAGGAGCGATTCACATGCCCTCCAAAATGGCAGAATCGTTGGAACAGATTCAGCAAACCCTGGAAAACGAAATCGTCAAGCGTCAGCAGGCCGAAGAAGCATTACGAAGAATGACGGGAGTCATCACCGCAATCGACGGAGACTTTTTGACTGTGCTTGTCGATTATCTGGCCAATGATTTACAGGTCGATTGTGTTTGGGCAGGAGAACTTAGTGAAGACAGCCAATCTGTAACCATCATTGCCACGTCTGTGAAAGGACAACTTGCTCCGGGTTATACGTACAACCTTGAGGGAACACCTTGCCACAAGGTTGTCGTTGGAAAAGAGTGTGTCGTATATCCTGAAAATGTGACACAGTTGTTTCCCAAACCGAAGCTATTCGCAGATATGGGCATTGAGGGATACATCGGCTATCCGCTTTTAGGGACTTATGGACAACCATTAGGCTTATTAGTTATTATAGATAGTCAGCCATTAAAAGAGGTCGAATCGAGGAAAACGCTCCTGCAAACCTTTGGTGCGCGTGCCGCCCAGGAGTTGGAACGTAAAAAGGCAGAAGAGGAATTGCTTTACGTATCCGAAGAAATAGACCTGTTCAGTTCAAGTCTAAAGCAATTACATCGTCTTAAATCAACGAATCATGGCAGTTTTGAAGATTTATTGACCGACTACCTGAAAACCGGGTGCGATCTATTCGGGTTGTCAATTGGAATTATCTGTCAAATTAAGGGGCAATCGTATATAATTCGTGCGGCTCAATCTGGACTTGAATTTTTAACCCCCGGAATGAAGTATGAATTAAAAGACACTTACTGTGCAGAGGTCTTTAAAAAAAAGAAGACTATTACTTATTGTCATGACAGTGAAATTGCGGAAGTGCACCCCGCCCCAATGTATCAAGAGAAATTGAAGCTTAAATCCTATATTGGCACACCTATATTCGTAAATGGGAAAATTGATGGCACCTTGAATTTTTCCTCGGTAGAAAAAAGCAAAAAGTTCAAAGACTACGAACTGGAAATCATTGAACTGATGGCACAAAACCTCGCCACTGAAATCGAGCGTAGGCAGGCGGAAGAAGCACTGCGAACGAGCGAGAAAGCACTGCGCGCAAGTACACTTGAATTAAAAGAAAAAAACGAGGCGTTGGAAAACACCTTGAATCAGCTTAAAGAAACGCAAAATCAGCTAATCTTGCAGGAAAAAATGGCATCGCTTGGAAACCTAGTCGCCGGGGTCGCTCATGAAATAAATAATCCGATTGGTGCCATTCATAGTGCAGCAGACGTTGCCAATCGAGGGTTGCAAAAAATCAAGACGCTCTTACATAAAACTGACAGCAGACAATTGCAACGACCTCTTGAACTGCTCGAACGGAACAACCAGGTTATCACGACAGCGAGTGAACGAATTACTAAAATCGTCCAAAGTCTAAGGACCTTCGCCCGGTTGGATGAAGCGCAACTCCAAAAGGTAAACCTCCACGAGAACATCGACACTACGTTGACTCTGATACATCATGAGCTTAGAGACAAGATCCATGTTATCAAAGAGTATGGAGATATTCCTCCAATACAGTGTTATCCGAGTGAATTGAACCAGGTGTTTATGCATCTGTTGAGGAATGCCATCCAAGCGATTGAACAGGAGGGAACGATCACAATAGCAACCTTCGTAGATGAAACACAAGTTTGCGTGAGAATTTCAGATACGGGGAAAGGGGTTCCTCCTGAAGTCCTCTCTCAGATTTTCGACCCCGGATTTACAACGCAAGGGGTCGGTGTGGGAACTGGTCTAGGTTTATCCATCGTTTACAACATTGCCCAGAAGCACAAAGGAGACATAAAAGTCGAAAGTAAAGTCGGAAAAGGAACTGCGTTTTTGTTGACTTTACCGATAGAGCAAACTTCATGAAACAACAAAACCTTTGAAACTGCTCTGTAGGACATGCTCCTAGCTTGTTCATAGACTACCTGAGAAGTCACCAAAAGGAGAGTCGTCAATGGCATCAGAAAAGATTGAGGCAATTGTTAAACGTATTGTTGAAGCTGTTCATCCAGATTACATTTATCTTTTTGGTTCTCAGGCAAACGGAACAGCAAGGGAGGACAGTGATATTGACCTTCTCATTATCGCAAATATGGAAGGTCCGCGTCGTAAGCGGAATCTTCGCATACAGCAGTTATTTCCAATGCGTGACTTTGCGATGGACGTATTTGTCTTCAAACCAAAGGAGTTTGAACGTCACAAGCGGCTGATAAATAGCATCAGCTACATTGTTTCTAAGGAGGGAAAGATCGTGTATGAACGATCGAGAGAGATGGATACTGGAATGGCTCAGAAAAGGGGATAATGATCTACGTGCCGCCGGAGCGATACTTCTGTTAGAGGATGCACCATTCGATGTGGTTTGCTTCCACACCCAGCAGTGTGTTGAGAAATATTTGAAAGGATTTCTTACATTCTACCAAAAAGAGGTTCGTAGAACACATGACCTCGTAAGCCTACTGGGTGAATGCAACCAGATTGATTCATCATTTGCCGAGTGGGAGGAAGTTTGCGAACAGCTTACCAGTTATGCGATTGAAGCACGATATCCTGCTGAGTTCAGTGAATACTCAGTAGAGGAAGCTGAAGACGCCGTTTCCTCCGCGACTCGGTTCAAAGCGTTCGTTCGCGACAAGATTTCTATCACTGAAACTTAAAAAGCATTGTTTCCGATTAACCTACTCTGCATTGAGGAAAAGCAAGTATGATACTCGCCATTGATATTGGAAATACGACCATTGTGGTCGGCATTTTGGAAGAGGGAAAGATTAAAATAAGCTGGCGTCTATGGACAGATCGACAGCGGCTTGCTGACGAGTACGGCGGTCAAATCTGTGAATTGCTACGAATTAGCGAAGTGCCACGTCACGACTTCGAAGGGATTATCATTTCATCGGTTGTTCCCCCTGTGCTACGCGAGTTTGTTATGATGTGCAAGCGGTTTTTCCAAATCACACCGATTATAGTTTCTACTCAAGAGGAACTCGGGCTTGAATTGCGGTCCGACTATCCCGAAGAAGTTGGAGCCGATCGCATCGCAACAGCGGTCGGAGGGTATCATGAATATGGTGGTCCCCTGATCGTTGTAGATTTTGGCACAGCCACCACATTCGATGCCGTTTCCGCTGACGGCGCATATCTCGGTGGTGTAATTGCCCCTGGTATTCGCATTTCAATGGATGCCTTGTTTGATCGAACGGCATTGTTGAGAAGGGTTGATTTGTCTCCGCCCGCAAACATCATCGGTAAGAACACGAATGATTGCATCCGATCCGGATTCTATTACGGATTTCTCGGCCAGATGGAAGAGATTATCCGCCGTATCAAATTGGAGCTAAGTGAGGAAGCAAAAGTCATCGCAACAGGTGGACTTGCGGAGTTGATTGCTAAAGATTCGGAATTGGTAGATGGCATTGATTCCGAATTGATGTTGAAAGGGCTTCAGATTCTTTATCATCGTATTTTGAACGCACGAAGTGAAGGTGAGGGCTGTAAATGACTAAAAAACAGCTATATCTGATTGGTGGTGTCGCCGGGGTGATTTTGGTAATTCTCGTCGCGTTAATTACTTACAATCGCGTGAAATTCAAGCGCACAGAAAGTGAACTATTCACAGAGCAGGCAAATCGGGTTAAGTATCAGGAAGAATCCGCAAGGCTGCAACGCGAATTGACGCAGACTCAAGGAGAACTTGAAGCAAAAATTAGCAAGATTGAAATTTTAGCAAGTACAATAGACGACATCCAGCAACAGAAAGAGAATATCAGCCAACGGGCGGCAAAGATCGAGGCAGAAAAACGGAAACTCGAAGAAGAAAGGAGAAGGCGTGAGGAGGAATCTCGCGATCTCATTAGCAGCTTACAACAGGAGATTCAGAACAAGGAAATCCAGATTACCGAACTTAGAGGAAAGCTGACGGTCAATTTGATGGACAAGATCCTTTTTGACTCCGGGAGAGCAGCGATTAAACCTGAAGGTAAGCGTGTTCTGGATAAGATTGCAGAGATGTTTTTAAATCGCTTTCCGGACCGAGAGATTCGAGTTGAAGGACACACGGATAATGAGTCGTTCAAAGGCTCCGTCTCGAACAATTGGGGATTATCTACAGCGCGAGCTATTTCGGCGGTGCGTTATCTCCAAGAACATGCTAACGTAGAGGCAACCCGTTTGTCTGCTACGGGTTATGCCCATTATCATCCAATCGACACAAACGATACGCGAGAGGGCAAAGCAAGGAATCGTCGGATCGAGATTATTGTTATGCCCCCGAAAACCGACAATTTGCAAGAGTAGAATCTCTTGCGGAGAAGCTATAGACAAAGTGTTGGCACAATATATTCCCCAAGCATCTCAACCTGCTTAGGAATATCGATTAATAAGTTGGACATACCATAGCCGAATATGAACACAG
>JADFGN010000563.1 GCA_022567695.1 Candidatus Poribacteria bacterium
TCCGCCTCAGCCGTTGAATCTCCTGTTGATTGAGGGCTTTTAGTAACTAAGCACGGTTCCCTCCCATCAGATGAAGGTTTTCATTAGTTAAGAAACCGCAAAGGATAAAAAACCTGCATGGGATTGAATTTTTTTTGAGGAGATGATACCATCTATACGACGTTTTATTTTGAACCACGGAGTTGTCCTAGCATGCTCCGGGCGTTTTGATTTTTCGGGTCTAAGCGCAGAACCGTTTGAAATTCACTAATAGCCTCTTGTCTACGCCCAAGCTTATCGTAGGTGATTCCCAGAGCACCATGAGCAAGAACGTGATTTGGGTTGATTTCTAGTACCTTTTGAAAGCTAGACAGAGCCTCATCATACCTTCCTGTGCCTAAGAATACCAATCCGACCCGGTAACGCGCCTCTACATTCGAGGAGTTGCGAGTCATCACGATTTGGTACTCCCGTACCGCTTTCTCGTACATTTTCTTCTGCCAATAGATTCTCGCTAGGTCTTGATGAAATTCGAGGTCTGTCGGTATTATTTCGATTGCTTTTTTGTATTGAACAATGGCTTCATCAAGACGACCTTCCTCCCAATATACCATCCCCAGGCTACCGTAGGCATTCGCAAAATCAGGTTCCAGTTCGATGGCTCTTTGGCAAGCCACAGCGGCTTTTTCAGTTCGTCCGGTGCGATAATAGATTAATCCTAAATTGTAGTAACTCTCCACTTTTAAGTGAGCGATTTCCGCTACATTTTTATGCTTCCTGCTCTCGTCACTGTGTAGGATTGCTAATGCACTTTCTAAGGCGGCGATGGCTTTGCTATAACGCTCTGCAAAGAGTAAGGCAACGCCATAATTCAGCCAGATTTCCGGGTCTTTTTGTGTGTCTGAGATCAACGCTGCGAATTCAGCAACCGCGCGTTCAAAGTTATCCTCCTGCAAGTATCGGATTCCACGTTCGACAAACAGTGGTGTTGTTACCCCCGCTTTTAAGACTTCCCACCACAGCGGGTCACGCATTTGCGCGTGCGTTGTCGGTTTACGAGCGATCTCTGCGTGCCTATTGGCCACCTCGACCTCTCCCAACGCCAGAGCGACCTGTGCCATTGCCGCGTGTGCTTCGCTCTGTTCTGGATTCAGAATCAGAGCCTGATGCAAGTGATCGCGGGCGGCTTCAAACCGCTTCGCAGTCAGTGCTAATTCGCCCAGCCACAATTCAGCAAACGGGTTTTGCGGGTCTAATTCTTTAGCGCGTTCAAGGCACTGTTTTGCTTCCTCAAAGCGTCCCAGACTTCTGAGAGCGTAAGCGTGATAAACAAGGGCAGGCGTATATTCGGAGTCGAGCGAGATTGCTTGAGCAAGAACATCGACGGCTTCTTCGGGATTTACCTCGCAGGAACTTCTTCCGAGGAGGTAGAGCCAGCGAAATTCGGTCGGGTCAATCGCGACAGCACGTCGGTAACACTGGGCGGCTTCAGCCTCCCAACCGTGGATGAGGTAGACGTGACCCAACTGTCCCCAGGCAGTGGCTTCTCCGGGGGACTTTTCTACCGATTTTTGTGCAGCTTCGATAGCCTCCACAAGCCGGAGTTCTTCGACCAACGCCAGGTCACTCGGTTGAGGTATCCAGTTAACCGCGCCCGCGATGGGGACTATACAGACAGCTAAGAGCAGTATAAAGCGAATCTGTCGCATTGTCTATACTTTCTTACTTTTTGGATTAGAATTTTAACAGAATAGAAAAATGGCGATGAAGACCGGAGAATTATGATCTGCAAGATCATTATCTCCAACAACCAATCGCAGGCTAAAATGGACACTTCTTTCCATAGATATTGATAACCTATCTTCTTGAGTTTCGTCAAGCATTTTCTGCTCCCGGATTTCTTTACTTTGAGGGATTCATTGCCGCTCAACTGCTCTCTCATGGGCGCAAATGTGTTACCCGCATCGCGGTCCAGTTTTGAGAGATTGCTCGCTTCCGCTGTGTGGGATCTGCCACAGTTGGCCAATGAGTAAGAAGTGATCGGTGACAGTCACATGCTGCCATGGCAGGAAATCTCTGCCGATTATGATGAATGTTGCCAGATTTTGGGAATCTTCACCCCTGCCAACGAAAAGATCGACGGATTGGCTTTGTCTTTCAACTTTAGCACACTTTAGGCACTTTAGCATGAGCTTTGACCAGGGAGTAAAAAATGCATAACTAGATTGACACACGGCAGCTGATGGTGTATCCTTGAACCTCAGAAAACGAAATGAGTTACCAGATTCAAGTTTCCGCCGGGACTCCGCAATCCTCATAACGACTATCAGGCCGGTGATGGACATATTTATTGCAGTCACATTGCAACTTGGATTGCGCTGGCTGATGTGCCGAAAGGCACTGGATTTACCGTTGTTCCGGGGAGTCATAAGTCCGCTTTTAAAGCACCGGAAAGTCTAACCGTCAATGACCATCTGCCGACCGTGATTAGTATTCCACTTTCCGCCGGAGATTGTATTGTCTTTGCGACGAACCTGTTGCATAACGCGAAACCGTGGACCGAGGACTATCCTCGCATGAACATCTTCCAACGGTATCAACTCAGCGTTTATTTTAACGAATCCGGAAAAGGCGGGTATCCACTCGAAGCGTATCGCGACAAAATTTCAGAAGATTTGTATGAACTTGAATCCATGTCTAAAACGGAAAAAATCATCGTCCGCCGTGTACTTGAAAAGGCAGGGATTTCATCGTACTGATAAGGAGCTTGAGTCCGAGATATGAACAACACAATACAAGAATGCTACAAACATTACAGAAATCTTCGAGAAGAGATGGATGGATGGCTTAAACGAAGCATGCTCCTCGATCCGCCCGGACCCAATGGTGGCGGTGAGGATGAAGCCAATTATGCACTGGCATGGTTTCCTCACTATCTTGTTACTTGTAATAAAACTATTGTTGAACACTTTGAGAATCTGAAATCGGAACTGGCAGGCTGGGTCAAGCGGGAATGCATTCACGGGTATGAACCGGAGGCGGAAGCGCATCACGGCACGGAGCCTTTTCTCCTCTTCCTACCCCGGTACATTGGTCTTGTTTCGGAGGATAGAGAAGCGGTATCAATGTTGGAGGACGCCGCCGAACATATCGGGAATTGGGTTGAGGAGATTCCCGCTTGGTACGATTATGACCGCGACACGTTCTACGGTTACCACATCGGGAGTCGAACAGTTCGCAAAGACGAAGAAACTGCTTACGAACTCGCCGAACATTTTCGATTTATTCACATCTCCCTTGCGGCGTATCGCGTCACCGGAGCGGAACGTTACCTTGACTGGGCATTGCGATATGGGCGAAAACGGGCAGAACGAATCGTCGCGGCTCCATCGCCGATGCCGTTGCTGTGGGATCTGGACGGAAATGGACTGAACGAGGCAGAAGTTGACGCGAGGGGTTTACATAGACTGACCGCCAGTAGTCATCATATTCCGGGTGACCCACTCGCGGGAATCGAAAACCTGCTTGCCTCCGGTGCAATTTATGCGCTGGGAGATCTCTACCTACTATCGGGGGATGCCATCTTCAAGAAGGCGGCGAAGCGAATCGTCGAGCCGCTTATTGATTCTCTGCTCGATCCGTACAACGACCCGGGAGCCGCAGCAATGAGTTACTATCGCTGGACATTTCAGGATACGACTTTTGACGGGCGAATTCTCGATGAAGTGGGTAAAATTCCGCCCTCGCCACCGGATGAGCTTGCAATGATTGTCCCCCAAGAAACCAAGCGACGTGAGTTGGGTGTTGGACGCAGATCGGATATGGTATATTGGGGTGAATGGTCGGATGACGGCTCGGTGACGCCAATCCAAGAGCCATCGACAGCGGCATTGGCACTCGCCTACCAAGCTACTGGAAATCCGGAGTTTGCAATGCGAGCATTGCGGAGTGCCGCAACACGCTTGAAGATTGCGCGGCGTGGACTTCGGGGCGGCAGAGAACACGCTGATATGGGTAGCGCGGTTTGCTCTGTCGCCGCAGGGCATGGAAGGAATTGGGGGCAGGGCGCGGTCACTGGATGTTATGGTCCACTTCTGCTTGGCACCCGTGAGATTCAGAGTGAGGTGGTTTCGTTACTGGAAGTCAAGCAAGAAAACGGTGAAAATTTTCTGCCCAAAAATCTGCTATCGCTTGTGCGTCCACTTGTAGATGGTCAGGGGGATGTGTTATTCTATAATGGTGGTGATTCCGCGTTATCTTTTTCGTGGCGGGTACGGAATGGAGAAAGGTCGGATTGGAACAATCTGAATCTTGATGCAAGAGAGGGAAAGCGAATCAGCTTTATTAGTGATCATGCAACAGATAGCATCTAAAACCCCCCCCTTGCCTGACGAAATAAAAAAGGCTGCCCATGAACGCCGGCTGATCGTGTTCTTGGGAGCAGGTATTTCCTGTGCAGTTGGACTGCTTGACTGGGATAAGGTTAAGAAAAATCTTATAAACCAGGCAAACTTTCCAGACAATCTGAAATATGAATTGCAAAACACGGAAATTTATGCATGTTTTGAGGCTGTTTATAGAAAAGATCCTACAACCTATAAGCAAATTTTAGATAGTGCTTTAAGCTCTAATAAGGCTAACGGTAATGAATTCAGAAGGTTATTGGATGTTTTCAAATTATTAAAGCCTGTTTCCATTGTTACGACAAATGTAGATAATCTTCTTCTAGAATGCGGTATATTTCAGCCAGAACAATTTCGCTATATGGAAGAATGTGCTCCAC
>JADFGN010000564.1 GCA_022567695.1 Candidatus Poribacteria bacterium
CTATGGCACGCCGCAAGATATCGAATGGGCACTCGCTGGCGAGAATTTCTATCTTCTTCAAGCGCGCCCAATCACAACACTCACGGATTTCGCACAGGTCGCACAGTTACGCCAAGAAGAAATCGAATCACTGACGAAAAAAGCCGACGAGGGCGGGACGGTATGGAGCCGCTTCAATCTATCAGAAGTCCTTCCCGCACCGTTGCCAATGACATGGCAGATTATTAGAAAGTTCATGTCAGGTCGAGGAGGATTCGGATTGACTTGTCGAGAATTGGGCCTCCTCCCTAGCCAAAGGTTTGACGAAGAAGGTGTGCTAGATCTGATTTGTGGACGAATTTACTTCAACCTCAGTCGAGAAGTTGAGAAGTACTTCCACGGCTTTCTGTATGAGTACGATTTTGAACAGCTTAAACGAGACCCGCAAAAGGCGATCTATCCGCAACCGACAGTAAACATTAAGAGAAGTACCGCCTCATTCTGGTTCAAATTCCCCTACTATATCGTGAAATCAATTTCTGCTGAAGTCAGATGGAGGCGTACTCGCAAATCTTTTAGCACGATTCTTAATGAAACCATTTTCCCGGAATTCGAGCGGTATGTTCAGACCCAAAGCGAAATCTCACTTGAGGATATGTCAGACAACGAAGTGATAGCTAAATTCGACGAGTGGAAAGAAAAAACCCTCAATGAATTCGCGAAGGAGGCACTCAAGGCAACCGTGTTCGCGGGGTTTTCCTATGAGCAATTGGAAGCTAACCTCAAGAAATGCTTTGATGAAGCCGAAGCAAAAGACTTAGCCAGAACACTGATTACGGGAGTGGAAGGCGATCTCACCATCGAAACCAACTTGAAGATGTGGGAAGTAGCACAGGGAGAACTCGCCTTGACGGATTTTCTAGACCGATACGGGCATCGTGCAGTTGGAGAATTTGAACTTGCACAGCCACGTTGGCGTGAAGATTCGTCTTACGTCGAAAGAATAATCGAATCGTTTCGCGCCGATTCGGAGGCTCATCCTGAAAAGCATCTTGAAGCCCAAAGGGCAAAGCGCAAGGAAGCGGAGGGAAGACTAGCGGAAGCACTCGCAGCCACGAAGAAGATGGGATTGAGAACACAGATTCAGGCGGAGCTTGCTTTCACACGGCAATACATGCCTTTTCGGGAAACGGCAAAATTTTATCTCATGTTGGGTTACGAACTTATCCGAAAAGCATTGCTTGAATTAGATCGACGTTATCAACTTGATGGCGGCATTTTCTACCTCACTCCTGATGAACTCAGTTCACTCACCAAAGGAGAAGACCTCCAATCTGTCATCGCAGAACGCAAAATGAAACGAAAGCAATTATTGCAAATCGAATTGCCAGACGTCATTTACAGCGATTCACTGAACCGTATCGGCGAACCGCCAGCGATTGAAGCAAAAGATGAAATAAAAGGACTTGGCGTGTCAGTCGGCACTGCCACAGGCAAAGCGTATGTCCTTTTCGATCCCGCCGACGCTCGGATTGATGATCGAGATTACGTCCTTGTTTGCCCTTCAACCGACCCCGGATGGACGCCCCTATTTCTTCATGCGGCTGCCCTCGTTATGGAGCGTGGGGGTATGCTTTCCCACGGTGCCGTTGTTGCACGAGAATATGGAATTCCTGCGGTGGTCAACGTTACCGCCGCGACTAAACGCCTCCAAAACGGTCAGCGTGTGCGTGTCGATGGCAGTCGAGGAATTGTCTCGATCTTAGGGAATGACATGGAAAATGGAAGGTAAATGGAGACTTGTCAATGGCTACTGAAATATTAACACTGAACATTCCTAATTCTTTAGCTCAAGAACTGAAATCAGCTAACCAAGAATTTCTGATTGAAGTTCTAAAACATGGAGTGCGTGCGTTGAAGATCGAACGTGTGCTGGAACAGTATGCTCGCGGCGGTATCTCATTCGGCGCTTCCGCCCATCAGGCAGGTGTTTCTCAATCTGAACTTGCTTGCTATGCTTACGCACGGGGCATGGAACCGCCTTTTAGTGCTGAAACATTGGCAGAGGAATTGAGTGAAGGGCAATGCCAATTGTACTGAGCAATGCAGGACCGCTAATCGCATTGGGTAAGCTCAATCGACTGGAATTGTTAGCCGATCTATATGGTGAGGTCCAGGTTCCTCGCACCGTATACGACGAAGTTGTTACGGAGGGGTTAGCCCGGGGAACACCTGATGCGACGACCGTACATCTGTTTTGGCAACATCACGGCTGGCCAATTGTAGAAATACCACCTGCCGTTCTTTCGACATATACGCCATCAGTGATTCTCCATCCAGGTGAGAGGGAAGTTCTGGCACTGGCACAAACGCTGAAAAATCCGATAGTGCTCCTTGACGAGGAAGTTGCTCGCGCCGAAGCCCGTCGTTTGAAACTAGCAGTGCGTGGTACGTTAGGCATTTTGGCACAGTCTTACCGCGCCCGATTGTTGGACTTGGCTCAAACTGAGTTGTTGATTCGCGCAATCTCTGTCCGACCGGACATCTGGATCAGTGCCAAATTGTGTGAACAGGTGTTAGCATCGTTGCGAGAGTAACGCATCAATTGTTGCCGCCAAACGCCCCCAAAGATGTAGAAGATAACACTATGAAAAATCTTCACCAAACCCAATTTTCACATCCGATTCAATACCCAATATCCAACGCGCATCACGTTTTGCGTTTCACGTTTCACGCCCTGTTGTTGCTTCTATTTATTTTTTACTGTCTAAGCGTTAGTGCCCAACAACCCAACGGCGATCAAACCATCGCATCCGCCATACATCACCAGAGTCTCGGATTAGCCTATCTCGAAGAATCTCAGCCAAGCAAGGCGATCGAAGAATTTCAGGCACTCGTCGAACTTGTCCCCAATGAAGCAATCGGTTACGGCAACCTCGCCGTCGCGTATCTGCGCCTGAAAAAGGGTGAAGACGCGGAAAGATGGGTTAAGCGTGGACTGGAAGCAGATGCGATGAATAGCCAGTTACACTTCATCCTCGCAGAAGTTTACCAATGGCAGAGCAAATTGGAGGAAGCGATTATGGAGATGGCTGAAGCGGTGAAACTCGCTCCCGACGATCTGGAGGTACGATATAAGCTGGCTCGACACTATCTTGGTCAGCGAAACAACCCGGAGGCGACAGATCAAGCGATTGTTCATCTGCGGATATTGCGTGAAAAATCCCCGGCAAACGTGGTGGTGTTACTCAAGTTGGCACAAGTGCTTCTACAACGCGAACAGATCGAGGAGGCAAAACAGATCGGTGCTGAACTCAATGCCCTACTGTGGGATGCCGATGAACAATTCCTGAAGTTTTTGAAACAGGGACTGCTTTTAATGGACAAAGGCGACGCCAAAGGAGCCGCCCGACAGATCCGAATTTTTAACAATGTTCAAATGAATACACCCCGTTATCAACAAGGCGTTGGGGAACTTGTGACGAGCATCTTGGGACACCCAATCGAGACGTTCAGCCCCGGATTCAGAGCGCGAATCAAAGCCAAGAAAAGCCCACCGATTGAAGTGCGTTTTGTGGATGTCACCCAAGAAATTGGTATCGGCAGTTGGGAAGGCAAACACATCAAGGTCTTCCTGACAGACTATGATAACGACGGCGATTTGGATGTGTACTTGCTTTCCTCTCGCCGAGATGTCCAGCCTAATTCTAACCTATTACGAAACGAGAATGGGAAATTTCGTTCCGGGACGGTGCTCACGGCGTATGGAATCGATGCCGCTTTCGCTGATTTGGACAAGGATGGCAATCAAGATCTCTACGTTTTGGCGGGTGAGCGTGACACATTTTTGCGGAACGAGGGAAATGGAGGATTCACCGAGCTGACCGATCGAGCGGTTGTTTTATTTATCGATTATGACCACGACGGCGACCTCGATCGATTTTCAGGAAATCGAAAAGGTGTGGAGATGCATCGCAACAATGGAGATGGGACGTTCAGTGATGTGACCGATCAGACATTTCTGCCACCGGACACAACCGGCGCGAATGATGCCGTTCTGGGCGATTTTGACGATGATGGGGATATTGATCTGTTTGTTGTAAACCGCGAGAAGGGCTGTACGCTCTACACGAATTTGCGCCAAGGACGAATGCAAGCAATCACCGACGAAACGGGCGTTCCGCAAAATTTGAACTTCACAGCGGTTGCCGCTGGGGATTACGATAATGATGGCGATCTCGATCTTTTCCTCGCTCCGGGTGCATTCTATCGAAATCGCGGTGACGGGACGTTTGCTCTTGATTCACGGACACAGATGCCGCTCCCGCCGATACAGGCCTTCGATGCACACTTCATCGATTATGACAACGATGGGTTTTTAGACCTGTGGGTGATTGGCGACCATCCCGAGGAAAATGGACGTGGGGTGCTTCTATTTCGCAATGATGGAACCGGGAGGTTTGTTGACGTTTCAGAGCTTCTGCCTAAGTCGGTCATCAGCGGTGTTAATGGAGCCGTAGGGGATTATGACAACGACGGTGACTTAGATTTATTGTTGATAAATAATCACCGTAAAATTATTGCATTGCGCAATGACGGTGGAAATCAACACGGTTGGCTACAGGTGCGGCTAGAAGGCGTCACTGCTGGCAACAACAAAGTCAACATCGACGGTATCGCCTCTAAGGTTGAAATTAAGGTCGGTGATCTTTACCAGATGAAATATGTCACCGAACCAATCTCGCACTTCGGTTTGGGCGATGCTAAACAGGCAGATGTGCTG
>JADFGN010000565.1 GCA_022567695.1 Candidatus Poribacteria bacterium
CTTTGAACTTTTCACTTTTCACTTAACTTAATAGGCTCAGGGAGACGCGAAAGCCTATGCTTTTGCCGTAGTCGCGTTGAAATGCTTTAATTGTGTTTCATATCTTTTAATTATTTCCTCTATTCCTTCCCTAACGAGCACACTCCGGGGAATCTTTGTCCGTTGGCAAATCTTATCTAAATGTTTGAGTAGGGACGGATCCAAAGAAAAACTGACAGTTACTTTTCTGGAATCCACTGGAATCACTCCCTCGTTTAGCTTATCTTGTTGCAAGCTGTCGTGCCGAGTTTGTCGGGGGACTGGCCAGTTTGAAGTGGAAATCTGTTCGATTCCGTTTCTTTCTGGGTGAATTGCGACGGGATCGCCCTAACTTCTTGACTGGATAACCTCGCGCAACGTCAGGTATGTTGGAACTCTTCTAGACCGGCTAACCATTATGATAATCATATAAATCTTGTTCAGTACGAAAAGCATGATTATATCAAATTCGCAAGTTATTGTCAATCTTTTTTCTGCCGGGCGGGGGCATAGAAATTGAGCTAACTCAAATCCGCTTGCCTGTGCGGGGTACGTAGACAGGCCAAAGGACGGGGTTCACGTCGATGATTTCGATACGCTTCGCTACTTAGTACAAGTAAATCCTCGATCTTTGGCGAAATAAATTGAGTCAATTGCAAATTTGCGGTGACGATTTGTTACGGCTTGGAATCCGTATGGTAACTGGATGTTGCAATAGGATTTGCTGTGGTGTTGAAAATGAGCTAAGAATCAACCAAAAGCCGTTGGCGGACAGATCATTGCAGTTCACTTATCCAGGCTCACGATACGCTGTCGAACAGCGCGAGCGAGAACGTCAACCTATGCCATGAGTCGTCGGAGCTCAATTCAGTTGGGATCTTCCAAATCAAAGCCTGGGTATCGATCGATTTTGATGCCGATTCACGCCGACTGTGGTTGGATTGGTAACGGGCTGGGGGGCCGCTCTACCGTCTACTTTCAAAGCAGCCAGCCCTGACCCGTATGAGTCAGTTCGTTTCAACATTTCTATCCGACAGTTTCTTTAGCGTCATTATATACAGAGTGGCAAACATAATTCCAACAATTCCACCCAACATAACGTTTAACGTTCGCTTAGGCTTGATACGACGGAAAGGTGGAATAGCGGAGTCAAGAACTGAGAAGCTGATCTCATCGTTTGCTTCTGCGATTTTGGCTTGTTCATACTGCTGGGCAAGCAGAGAATATAGCGTTTCCTGTACCGTTTTCTCCCGCATTAACTGTGAAAATTCCGTTTCCAGCTCGGGCAAAGCTTCCAGTGGGATTGAATCTAACTGGGTTGGATTACCAATCCCTGTTTCGATTTCCTCGATTTGCCCTTGTAGGGCGTCGATTTGGAAGGTTAATGCCTTATACTGTGGGTTATTTGGGGCAATTCCTGACCGCTTAAGGACCTTCAACTGGACCTCTTTCGCCATCAAATTCCCTTTGATCACGCCAAGGCGAGTAATCATTTCCTCGATTTGTGCCTTCAGTGAAAACACCTTGTGTCCATCCTTAAAGGCTTGGAGTCGTTGGTCTGCCTGATTCAGATTGTAAATTGCATTCTGATACTGTTCTTCGATAAAGATGCGATTTCTGCGGGATTCGGTGGAAGTATTTTGCTTCAAATACCATTGTAGATGTTGCACATAAGCATTTGCAATATCCGCTGCAAGTCGAGATGATTTCGCCTGTGCAGTGATTTCGACGAGTCCTTGCCGGTTATCTGCCGCTTTAACTAAGTCATTCTGCACGATTTTGACGACCTCATGAAAAGTCAGACGTTCCTCAAGTGGAGCCTGTGGCTGAAGCAAATCGGCCAAATTCAATCGACGGGTAATAGTTTCTGCGGTTGTTCGGCTCTGGAGAATGTTGATAAAGCGGGTCAGATCGTCCTCCGCTTTGCTTAAAGGGAAAGGGAGAATCCCTGGCATCATATTACTGAGCGATGACAAGACACTATTACTCGATGCCTTCAGTGGCATAATTGTCGTTTTAGCTTCATAAACTTTGTCTGCGATCCAAAATGTGTGGATTAACGCTACAATTAGAGCAAAATTGATAATTAAGCATGCTTCCCATTTCCGTTGCCAAAAGGTTTGAAACAGTTCAAAAAGATCGATTTCGTCGCTGCGGTTTTCAGCTTGCAATTGATTCATAATAAAAAGAAATAAACCTCATTTGATGTTCTTACTTATTTGATAGCTCTGCAACACGACTCGAAATCTCGATCGCATATGATAACTCTCGTGCAACGCTTCTGTCAACGATTTTCTCCACAGAATGCTCAAGAGCTTTCGTCGGTTTCATTCCCAATCTGTGCCAACAATTGTTCAATGGCAACATCCAATTGGCTATCTACGCCTCTGTCGGCTTCTCCAAGTGAGCGATCAATCTCAACATCGACAGGACGTGCGCTTCCCTCGGTATTTTCGCCCTCCAAAGTGGTAACCTGTAGCCGCGGCAAACGGAAAGAGGTACCATCCAACAAGCTCCATCCCCACGTCCAAATCACAGCACCAGCAGTGGGCATGCCAATCACTTTACCCAATCCTAATCCTCGGAAGCCTTCGCTGAACATCTCCGTATTGCTTCCAGAATGTTCGTTGGTGACCAGGATAACAGGCTTTTCTAAAATGCGATTGCCTGCGAGATTGGTATCTGATGTGGTGATATGTCCCCGGTAGTTAGATTGGGTATAGGCTCTGCGGGACAGCACATCAAGAATAAAGGGCGCGATATGTCCACCGCCATTGAATCGCACATCAATAACAATGCCTTCTCTGCTATGTGCTTCCGTATCCAAATCGGCAATGAATTGGAGATAGGCTTCGTAGGACATTGCACGGATGTGAACGTATCCAAGCCGCTCGCCACTCTGTTCATGGACATATTCGCCATTGCGACGCACCCAATCTTTGTAGCGGAGATTTGCGTGTTTTCCGCTATCAATCGGTTGAATGATGAGTTGGCGGGCGCCTTCAAGTTCGGGCTTGTCATTCAGTTTTACCCTCACACGTTTTCCCGCTTTGCGCTGAAGTTGTTCAGATAGATTGACACGTCCGTTAAGTTCGACGTCATCGATAGCAACAAGATATTCCCCAATCTGGGCGGGCTCCTTCGGAAGTGTCAGTGGGGCCTGGGACAAGAGGTAGGAAATTTTGAAATGCCCGTTTTTCTCAAGGGCTTCCCGATCAAAATCGACGCCAAGGTAGCCATCAGAGGTACCTGAATGGCCACCACCTGTACCGAGATGTGAGGCGTTCAATTCACCAACCATGAGATTCAGAATCTCGCGGAAGTCAGTTTTAGTATACACGCCTTGGACAACTGGAGAAAATGTCTTGTGAACACTTTCCCAGTCACACCCATGAAATTGTGCATCGTAAAAATGATCTCGTATCATTCGCCACGCTTCGTTAAAGGCTTGCATTTTCTCAAAATGGAAGTTAACTTCGACCTCAGCCCTTGTCTCTAAAGCTTTGGCATCCCCTTCTTTTCCGCCATCTTCACTCATGCCAGACGAATGAATTCGCTCACCATCTAGATAGAAAAACCGCTTGCCATTTTCTAAGAAATGCACATCACTCTTTCTACTTCCCGTAGAGGTCAATTGTTTGGGAAGATCACCACGCTTATCTTCATCCAGGGACATACTCCATAGATTCGGTTGCCCTGTTACTGACACGCGATAAATCAACGTTTTGCTATTGGGGCGAATGCACAGCGCCTGAGCGTTGAGCTTGAAGTCGGTGAGAAAACGGACTCGCTGTTTAATCGTCTCAAACTCGATTTGGACGGGTTCAATCTCTTTTTTCTTTGGCTTATCCTTCCCCTTTTGATCCTCGGAATCATTTTCGTCGTTCGATTTGTTTTCGTCCGAATCGTTCTCTGTCGAATTGGATGCGTCTTGATCGGAATCGTTTGGAGAATCGGCCTCGGGGGATTGTGGCGTTTCTTTTTCTTTATCTTTATCCGTTTTTTCTTCAAAGAGCTTGTCAAAGTCCTCCTCTTTGAAAATCGGCTGAATAGGTGTCAGATCCACTCGCGCAATCTGGTTTTCGGTGCGATACTGCCCGGTGTTGAAAACGATGAATTCCCCATTCGGCGCCCAGCGGATGCCGTAAGAGCTGACGTTGCTGAGGAAAGTGAGTTGCTTGGGCGTTTTTTCATCGATATGTTGTACGTAGAGGTTGCTAAAGAAATTGCCATCCCGCGCGATAAATGCAATCCATTTGCTGTCCGGTGACCATTCAAAGTCTGTGGGTTCAGGTACATCAGTGAATACCCTATCTGTAATGAAAGGATGCGTCTCTTGTGTTTCAGACGCCATCAACCAGATTTCGGTATTATTCTGGATATAAGCAAGCCATTTTCCATCGGGCGAAAATTTCGGAGAATATTTCCCATCTGATGAATCGGTTAATTGTGTCTCCACGCGCTTCTTGAAATCATACTGAAAGATTTCGTTGTGTCCTGACCGATCGGATACATAGACGACGCGATCACTTTCGGGGTGCCAACTCAACTGGCTTTCGCGGGCAGGAGTATCCGTGACTTTGAACGAATCACCCCCTTTCTTTACCTTTTCTCCCTTATTCGCCAGATCTGCGAAAACCTCACCGTGAACAATGAACGCCACCTTTTTGCCATCGGGAGAAAGCCGAAATTCGTCGATATTTCCGTTATAGGTATGATAGG
>JADFGN010000566.1 GCA_022567695.1 Candidatus Poribacteria bacterium
ACTTCCGTTTAAGTTGTGTAGCGCAGTCAGTTGTTCAGAAAGCTGAAGCCTCTGGCGGTAAATCTGAAAGATTTTCATTTGCTCAAGGCAAACCAACCTTTGGGCAACGATGTCGAACGGTTATCCGTCAGGTTCTGTTGGCTCTTATCAAATGTGTCTCGCATCTAACAGCTGTCGGAAAAACCGGCGAACAGATTCTTCAGACCCTCATGCCGGATTGACCCGGACCACTTGACAACAGTTTTCGGCCCTTATGGCGTTTCCTAAAATTCGTCAAAAGTCAATCCACATTCCTAGGTACTTATCAATAGATTGGGATTCAATCTTTAGCTCCGAAAGAGCATAAACTTCCAAGTCGTGTGACATAGCCATCTGTGCTAGAGGACGATGAATCGTGATAGGCTGAAGCGAGCAAAAAATGGCAAATCGTAGATTCGGGTTAGGTGAATTATCCTCACTGTAAATAAAGGGCTTACATTCGGGCATGGAAAGGAATGAAGCGTAATAATGCTAAAGATAACATTCTTTATCTTTTTACTCTTGTCTTTTAGTTATGCATCTGCTCAAACTTCCCTGATGGACATTAATTCTTGGGCATATCAACTCCAAAATATTGAAATTTCACAAATCGCTGAGGACAGGGTCTCACAACTCATTGTGATGGATTATTCCGCTGATGGCTCATCGGATTCCGAGTTTACCTCTGAACAAATCTCTCGAATCAAAAGCAGTGAAAAGAAGGTTATTGTCTTTGATCTAGTGCTAATTGGTAGCCACTTTGGAGAAAGCACCGTTGCGACACCGTAATGAACCGGATTCCGTGCGCGGGAAGATTGGCAGAGGTTGCCAACGCACAGGAACGGCGTAGGCAGCCTCTCAAGCGCATCTAACGCCATGTTCAAGCCACGTACCTTGACGTGTCCTATCGGCGCAAACAAATGGCGCACCTGTCGTGCCGTGTACGTCCAGAACGGAAGCAACGGAAAAAAGAAACACATTCCATCGAATTAAGTGGTAAAGTCACTGAAACCCGCCACTGGTAAGGATCTGGAGATTGAGGAACCAATCTTTCGTCGGTACCTTCCCATCCTCCACTTCGACCGCGCATTTGCCGGCGTTAATCGCCAGCCTTTGATACGGAATCAGGTTCGCCAAGATCGCTAAGCCATTGAGGAAAACTCGCTGGCTTCCTTGTTCGTGATGGAACCCTTTCATCATGAACAGTTTTCGGTCCATCGCATTGTGGAACTGATCGACCTTAGTCGTGGTTTTGGGAATCGACGCATCCGCAAACAAGACATGCCAGCCCGCCTTCTTCCGCTCTATCCATCGGCGTACTCGCTGCCCATTTTCCTCTCCCGCCAGATGCGTCACCTGTTCGGTAAATCGTCGTAATCGTTGCCCCAACGAGCGATGGTTCGGGGTTTTGCGCACGTTGTTGACGAAAAAGATTTGCCGAAACTGCTCGTTGAGCTTTTGGCGCACGGCTTTGGTCACGCCTTTGATTTGGGCGGGCAATTTGAACGTGGCGTGGAGCATGCAGTTGGCTATCTGGGCGGTGGGGAATAGTTGCGAAAGACTCTTTTTGGTACTGTTGAACCCATCGGTGAGTATCCCTTTTGCCTGATAAGACGGGGCAATTGCCAAAGCGACTTGCTTAAACTCACCGTAATCCGCGGCAAAGGCGGAAACTGACTTGGACGTCGTATACCCCAAATGCCAGATGACCCGACAGCAGCCATCGGCATTCATGACATAGACATCCATGTTACCATTCCGCATAGAGCCAAACGCAATCTGCGTCACATCTTGCGACCATGCAGGCGTCACATCTTGCGCGAGATCATTCGTCAGCCGAACCGGATTGGATCCATCGGTGTTCATCACGTAGATCTCTTGTTTACCATCACGGATGGCCCAAAACGCGATCTTCGTTCCGTCTGGAGACCATGCGGGCGCAAAGTCGTCCCCTGGATGCCTCGTCAAGTTGACCGGTTTGTTGCCGTTCGCATCCATGACGTAGATCTCGAAGTTGCCGTCGCGGTTTGAGCAGAAGGCGATCTGGGCGGGGCTCGACGGGACAAAAGCCGCGAGTGCAAAGACGATGGACCAGTTTTCCATCCATTTAGTGACAGAATACATGTGGTGTTTTTACCAATCGGCCCATAGGCGATCCACGACGATCTGATGAACAATCGCGTTTGGACCCAGTGAAGCCAGATAAACCGCTGCTTCGGCGATGTCGAACGGGCTGATCGACTGACTACGTTGGATCGCTTCGGGCGGAGCGTCAACCAGTGAGGATGCAACTCCACCGGGACAGATTGCACATACTTTGATGTTGTACTGTCGCCCTTCGTCTGCCAATGCCTTTGTCAACCCCATGATGCCGTACTTCGACGCACTGTAGATGCCCGTACCCGCCCATGCATCGACGCCACATACGCTGGAGATATTGATAATTGTCCCACCACCGTTTTGTATCATCTGACGGAATCCGGCACGACAGCAAAAAAAGTACCGCGTAAGTTCGTGTTCATGACCCGATCAAATGCTTCTGTGCTGGTCTCAACGATCCGTCCGCCACCGCCGATGCCAGCGTTATTGACGAGGATATCGAGCCGCCCAAATTGCCCCCTCGTTTCTGCAATAAGTCGTCCCACTTGCGACTCATCCGAAATATCTGTCGGAATGGCTATTGCTTCGCCGCCTTGCTCTCGGATCTGGGCAACAACCTGATCGCATAACTGCTGCCGTCGTGCAGCAAGGACAACACGGCATCCCTCCGTTGCAAATTTAAGAGCAATTGCTTTGCCAATTCCGCTGCTACTCCCGGTTACGATTGAGATCTTACCGTTTAAGCGTTTCATCAGCTATCCCCCGTCATATTAGAATGTCACGGACTTAAGGGAAGAAATCAGTTTGTAGAGCGTCTTTTGGGCCGCCGTCAGTTTTCTGTCAGATTCGCCAAAAGATAAATGCTCAAAGATCCAAACCTGGAAAACCGCAGCCATAGCACAGATTCTGAGTACAATTATTTAAGTCCGTACCATTCCCTGCTGAGTGATAACTTTGTCCTCGGCGGGGCTTTTCCATGCCTGTCTGCCAGACTGGTCTACACTAGCACTGGTTTCTTATTGGGAGTAGGAAGGGGTTTCTCAACCCCCACCTCTCCGTTAATCCGTGCGAGCAAGTTTTCCAAGACACACGGCCCCGCTCCCGCTTTGCGGGACTAAGAAGTGTGCGGGATTAAGAAACTTGGCAGTAATAGCAACTGCGACTTCAAAAAAAAACGAAGGGATTCTCTCCGATGACAGCTTATTGCACATCACGAAAACACCCGTAGATGCAGGTAGGTGCTTGCCATCAAACACAAGTTGGTTTAAGGTCAGTGATGCTTTTCGCCTGTCTGCATAAGTTGCCCCGCTCACGGGATTCAAAGCAACCTACATCGCAATCGGTTCTATCAAAAGCCAAAGGCTATTAGCTTTCTATCTCTAATTGCTGCTAGCCGACAGTATTATTGGATATGAATCCTCAACTGATTTTCGTACTGACGCAACTTTCGAGAAACTGATTGATTACTGCGAGTCTAGCTTTCCCGATGAAAAAAAAACACCGGCTAGACCTCAAAGCCCATGCCACTCTTCAAGAAAAACGTTGAAGTCTGGTTTAGGGCTATCTCTAGCTCTGCAATCGTGTACTTCACAGATGGGTTCGGGCTACAGGTCTTTACCCCGATGCTCTGATGTTTCGTCGTTAGAGGCATCGACGAGACCTCTAACCGAGCACATTGCCTTATTGGCTACAGGCTATGGCTTATGGATTAACCTGTTCCGTGATAACGAGGCTTCTATCAACCTGCTTACTTTCGCGAACCATACCATCATAGTCGGACGTGGCTTCGGGCTATCCACATTCGCCTCTGCCCTCGCCTGGTCTTGCTTAGCTTTAATCCATCATCTTTTCAGATGATAAACCTGCAATCGAGACTCACATAGACGGAATTATATGATGGGAATTCAACCCACATTACACGAATGCTCCTCCAGAGCGCACTATCGAACTCACGTTAGTATAAGGTTCAATCGAGAGAAGACGCGATTGGTATCGTTCTCGAAACAATGCTGTTTACGTGGCTCAACCGTCGAAGTCAGCGGAAGTCCTTTAACTGGGAGAAATTCAAACGCTTCGATGGAATGTGAAAAATTCAAAGACGTCGCGCTCGTTTTCTTCGGGCACGCTGAACCCCGTTCCAAGGCGGCTTCCCTTCCAGTGTAATGTGCTAAATCCCACGTCTTTTAACCAATGGCATCGGTTTGCAAATTGCTTCTGTTTCGCTTTTTCAATTCACGTTATGATATAATATTGAGGTGTTGATTGTGTGTGACCCAAATTTCCACCCACTAGGATTGATGACAATCTGAAAGAAAGTGTATTAGTGAGCAAGATAGTTGACACTTTTTTCACCACAGAGACGCAGAGAGCACAGAGGTTGCATTGAGTAAAGACGGGCGATTGGTCTACCTATGTTCTCTCCCTACGGGTGGGAGGGCAGACCTCACGCATTTCCGTCGTTTTTTCAACTGTCAACCATCACCTTGCTTAATACACAATCTGAAAGAAAGGAAGGACAACCATGTTTCAAAGCAAAGGGCTTTGTCTTGCGATTACGGTTGGTTTCATTGTTTTGATGACCACATCTTTCGTTTTGGCCAAACCGAGTAAAGGG
>JADFGN010000060.1 GCA_022567695.1 Candidatus Poribacteria bacterium
AAGTCGAACAAACAAATGGCATATCGGCCATTCCGCTAATCTCCCGCAGTGCGGCGTTGATGGTGGCAGGATTGCCGCCGTGGCCATTGACGATAACGACCTTGTTGATACCATCCTCTTTACACTGCGTTACGATGTCCACAATCACCGACATCAGAGTACGAATGCTGACTCGCAGTGCAAAAGGAAATTTGCGGAAATTGGCATTGTTAGTAATAGGCAGCGTTGGATAGAGCAATACACGGCCGCCTTTGTTGTTGGCCTGCTCGACGGCCAGGCGACAGAGCCGTGTAACCTGATAAGTGTCGGTGCCCATTGGCAGATGGGGTCCGTGAGGTTCGGTAGAGCCGAGAGGTAGCACTACAACCTCCGAGTCGAATGCGCGGACGTCGTCCACCGACATTTCTTCTAGTAATCCTGGAAACGCTGGGCAAGAATCTGTTGTTTTATTCATATTTTACCTCCGTTAGTATGCAATGTTTACAGTGATTTGTGTCGCAAAGATAAAGCAAAAGTAATCCGCTGAAATCCACGAAATTATAGCAGTTGAGGTCGACCGAAGATGCAGCAATAAAAAAGAAGATAGACGATCGGAAATTATTTAGGGCCACGGAAAAAATGGCGCAGGTACGTTCGCCGCCCAACTGATCAATGTCCAAATCACCGCCATGCTGAACTCGCCAAAGATCATGCCGAGGAAAAATGGACGGAGCCGCTGGTACTGCCGAATCCCTCCGTAACGCATGATCGGGGTTTTGACGCTCCATGCAATCAGAACGGGAAACCAGAACACAATCAATGTCCAAGAGGCGGAAAGCGCGTAGCCGAGCGGATGCAGGGGCCACCACCAGTAAAGCGTACGGAGAATGACAAGTGCCGTCGTAACAATGACGCCGACACCAAAAAAGATTGGCCCGGTTGCACTATAGTTGGTTCTTAGACCTTCCATAGCAGCGGTATTGTCTCGAAATGCCCAAATGCAATTGGCTCGATAGACGTAGCTGTAGAGGTAGTTTCCACCGTGCCGATATGGAAGCCAGAGGTGAATCGCTGCCGAGCACAGGAAAGCAACAACGATTGCGAGGGCTAGCACGACGAACAGTGATCTACGTTTCAACCCAACACCATCGCTGATTTTTAAGCCGTCCAGAAAGCCAGTCAAAATCAATCCCCGCTGATCGCGGGTGAAAATTGCATCAAAAAACGAGAGAAACGTCAAACTCTGAGCACCGAGAGTCGCCTTGCTTGCAACCAGTTGGTAGAGATCGATCGGTCGGAACGAGGTCTCGGTCATCAATAATCCACCTTCTGCTGTGCTGCGTGCCATCACAACGGCAACGATAAAAATGTAGACAATCATCTCAAACGCAGCAAAGGCTAAGTTCAGCCCCGCATAGTAGCACCACAGAATTGATCCGAGCAGGCTAATAATCAACCCCCAGACAGCCACTCGATAGGGCAGCAACTCCTCTGAATCTGTGGGCTGAGTTTCAGCAGTGAAGGCTTGCCGAAAAACGCGGCGCAGATGTGGCATGCCTACATAGATGAAAGAGATCACGAGTACAATGTAAGCTCCGGCGACCTGATACCCGATATAAAGTCTTGTTGGGTAGAGTGGCATGCCGCTCACGCGCAAACCGAAAATGGCCGCAATAATATCTTGAATGCGGGTAAGGAAAAAGAAAAACCAGAGACTGAAGAGGAGTTGTGCTGGCAACAGGTAGAAGAAGCCAATTGCGGCAAAGGATAGGAAAATTGGTGTGTAAGCTATTGCGTTGAGCGGACGCTCTGTGAAGTATTGGTTCAGAACATGGCGGAGTTGGACATTCGGAATTTGAGGGAAGATTTCGTGTAAGCCGTTCAGCGTAAAGATCAGCGCAGGAACAGCGAATCCTAGCCAGACAAGTCGATTGCGAAAGAATCCTCCCGTGTGAACAAACTCAAGTGGCAGTTGCACGAGCGGAAAAGTGAGTTTCTCGTTTTCGATCCACTGTTTTCGCAAGATTGCCGCTAAACAGAGAAAAGCAAAAAATACGAGAAGAACGAGTCCACCCCACGCAAGTAGTGGGCCCAACCACTTCACCCAAGGGATTGGATCGGTCGGATCGAGTCGCTCGAAGAAATTGACGGCAATTGTTTGACCGGCTTTTCTCTCGGGGTTGAAAGGAATCAGCCACGGTTTAATGTGCGGGAAAAAGAGATCTTCCCATCCATTTGATTCATTGGCAAAGTAGTTGACAGCAATTAAGGCAGGGAGTAACTTTTCCATGACACCACGCGAAGAGATCATCGACGCAACAAGCATCATACAGTAGATGAGCATTAATTCGTGAGGTGCGAGGGCGAAGCGGTGGCTGATCTTTCGGCAGAGTCGGTTGGCAATCACAAGAAAGAAGAAGACACCAATAACGGCTGGTGGAAGCTGCAAAAAGCCGATTTGAATGTAAGCAACTACCAATTCGGCGTAGGAAACGATAAAACAGATGAGGATGACAAAGCAGATACCAACTAAGATTGCGCGGAATGAGGTTCCCATATTATGAGGCGCGGAGTGTGAAAAGGAAGTAGCCCATAATGATTGTCAGTCAACCGGTGAATTGGGCTGGAGGTAAAACCGTTCAAGGAGTTCACGTTGGCGAGGCGTAATTTCACGTGGCAGGAATACTTTCAACTTAACATAAACATCACCGATCCCTACACCATTTTGTTTGGGCAAACCCTTTCCGCGTATGCGCAGTAATTGATTGGGCTGAACACCCGGGGGGATTTTCAACTCAATACGTCCATCGAGAGTTGGCACCTTGATTGTCGTCCCCAAAACCGCTCGGACAAAATCAATTTCAACTTCGCAATGTAAATCATCTTTCTTGCGCACAAAGTGTTGGTGAGGCCTCAGCTTAATCGTGAGGTACAGGTCTCCGTTTGGTCCCCCACTGAGCCCCGGTTCTCCCTGTTTCGACACTTTTAACCGAGTTCCTTCCTTAATTCCCGGTGGCAAATCGATGACAATGCGACGCTTTTTCTTAACCTTTCCTGCCCCATGGCAACCGAAACAAAGTCGAGAGTTTCCTTTATCATTTCCATAACAACTCGGACAACGTTGCTTGATTATGAAATCCCCTTGCTTTATTTCAATAGTTCCTATCCCATTACACCTGGAGCACCGTGGTACATTTTCCCCGTATCGAATACCACTCCCCCCGCAGTGCTTGCACACCTCGTGATAATCGACAACAATTTCCTTTCGGCAACCCGCCGCTACATCGTGAAGTATCAACTCAAGGTCTTGATATTGGTCTGCACCTCGAATAGGGCCCGTGCGACGGGGTCTTTGCGAAGCATGTCTGCTAAATAGGTCAGTGAAAAAACCGCCGAATTTCGTTGGAGTTTCTCGTCTACGGCTTGGCGGAGTCGCATGAAAACTTTTGGGGCGTTTTGATTTACGGTGAAAGAAAAAAGATCCTTTCTTGGCTTTCTGCGGCTTCATGCCCTGCTGACGTGGGGAAGCCGAATTCTGTTGGCTCTTGGAAGATCTTTGCTGGCGATCGTATTCTTCCCGTTTTCGTGGATTTGAAAGGACTGAATATGCCTCCGAGATTTGTTGGAATCGATTATGGGCTGTCGGATTGTTCGGATTCTTGTCGGGATGGTATTGAACTGCGAGCTTGCGGTAAGCCTTTTTTATTCCGTTGACCGAAGCATCGCGAGCAACACCTAAAATTTGGTAATAATCGATCTCTGTCATTTTCGCTCCCACATTTCCAGCAAAAAATCCCGAAAGAGGCTGAGAAAAAACGATTCCACCTTGCAGCGCATTGTGCGATTCGTCTTTTGGGATATTCGTCGGCCAGATTGAAGTAGCGCATTTTCTAAATACGCCTTAGTCGCCTAACGTGTGCACAAATTATTCCATGAAGCGAAAAAGATGTCAAGTCTAATTGGAAAGGTACGGATTTTGCGTAACCAAACATTCATTTGCGTGTTATCGAAACGGTTCGTATTCAATAAGCGTATATTTTAGACAAGACACATCGTGGGATTTACTCGCACAGTATAATCGATGTGCAATGATAAATATCAACCGCAACAACCAATACGAAACCGATTGCCAACTTGTGATTCGTCATAGAGGAGTTTGAAAGTGGAAGTGCTAACAATTCAAGCTTTCTGTGTAACCAACCCTCTGGTTGGGCTTTCTCCAACAGCCCTTCGTCTATACAGTGCGTTAGAAGTTTTTCGGGACGTCCATTCATCTGAAAAAAGCCGGGAGTGGTTCCGAGCCCCGCAACGCGATAAACGATTACAACAGATTGGCTTCTCTGGCGAGCAGATCCATCAAGGCTTAGCAGAACTTGTGAATGCAGGACTATTGCAGATTCGGAATGAGAGTGAACAGTGGTATCAGCTAAAGTGACGACCCCATGAATTCATTCAGGATTTTCGTGGCAACAATTTCTTTAGGGCACAGTCTGGAGAAAGACAACTTTGCATTAAAATCACAGGCTGTGAGTCAACTCAGCTTTCAGTGCCTCTATGGATTGATTGAGCACCAAATCTGCTTTGAGGAGGTATTCTATACGCTGACAACTGCGAACCACTGTACTATGATGGCTATGCCCAAATCCAATACCAATCTTTTTCAAAGAAAGGGAAGTCAGTTGACGAGCCAAGTACATTCCTATCTGTCGAGGTAACGCGAACCGTCTTGCTCGTTTCCGTGAACAGAGATCAGATAAAGTGATGTGAAAATAACGAGCAACCACCTCCTGGATAGCTTCAAGTGGAATTGTGTTAGATATACTGGATTCCGATTCACTGCCTTCGATTACGCGGCGAGCAACCTGAAGATCCAGATTTGAACCCAATCTTGCTTCTGCCATCAAGCGGTTTAGGGTACCTTCCAGTTGACGGATGTGTTTGGTCAAGTGTTTTGCAAGATAGCGCAACACTTTAAGAGGCACTGGCCCCCAATTTCTTTCTTCTAGTTTTTGCTTCAAAATAGAAATTCGCAATTCAAATTCAGGGGGACGAATCTCGGTGATTAAGTCGCCTTTGGGAAGATTTAAAGTGGACAGAAAATCTTCCAGAAATTGTGGGGGCCGATCGCATGTGCATACGAGTTGTTGCTTTTGCCTATTCAAATGACTAATCAGACACACAAATTCTTCCTGAATTCTCTCATGCCTTGCTAAAAGATGGATATCGTCAATCAGTAAAAGATCTATGTTGTGGTACTGCTGTCGAAGCTTATGAGATTTTTGCGGATTTGCAATTAATCGAAAATAATTGTCTAGAAATTTCTCCGCTGAAATGCAATATACCTTTTGATCGAAATACTGCTCGCAAAATTGATTCCCAATTGCGTGTAGAAGATGAGTTTTGCCAAGCCCAACTCCACCGTAGATGATTAGAGGCAGTTCGACATTTCTGGTTTGATTACTTATTCCTATCGCCGCTTCATAAGTTTCTCGATTACTCTGTCCCACAACAAATCGATCGAACGTTAAAGCGGGATTCAAACCAGAAATTGGGGGTATGCGTGAAGTCGAAGTCGAAGTCGGCACAGCTGTTGGGAAATGAAACGCGTGAGATTCTCGGATGGGGTTTTTATTACCACATTCATCCAGAGGATTCATAATCGGCATCCTTGTTAATGAAAAGAAAACAAATCTTGGAAATTTTTCATCTCATGAGGAGCAGATAGTCTATCAGAATTCCAAAACGAGATCAAGCATTTTTTTTAGAACGCCCAAGATTTATCACACGCCACGTTTTACCCATAGCCCATGTCTTTCAGTTTTCGGGGATCACGTCTCCAATCTGCTTTGACGGAAACGTGCAGATCTAGAAAAACGCGCGAATTTAAAAACTGCTCGATTTCCACGCGAGCAAGCCGACCAATACGTTTAATCATCTTGCCCCGTTCTCCAATTAAGATTCGCTTTTGGGACTCGCGTTCAGCATAAATCAATGCGCGAATGTAAGTTATTCCGTTTGAACGTTCTTTGAATTCTTCGACAACGACGCTCGAAGCATACGGAATTTCTTGCTGGGCGTTGATGAAGAGCTTTTCACGTATTGTTTCAGCTATAAAAAAGCGTTCGGGTTTATCGCTAATCTGATCTTCGGGAAAATAGCGGGGGCCTTCTGGCAAATATGCAACGATCAGATCGAGAAGTTTAGAAACCCCCTCCTTTGTCTTTGCCGAGATTGGCAAAATTTCAGTAAACGGAAACTTCTCACTATATTCCGTAATGATTGGCAGAAGAGCGAGGCTTGAGATTCTGTCTATCTTGTTGATTGCAAGAATTGTTTTCTGGCGTGCAGTTTGAATCTTGTCCAGGATGCTTTCTTCGAGAAGTGGCGTTGGCTGCTGAACATCAATCATGTAGATGACCACATCTGCATCTCTAATTGCACGATAGGCCGCTTTGACCATTTCGTTGTGGAGACGGTATCTCGGTTTAAGCACACCGGGGGTATCTACGAAGATAATTTGATACACCTCCGTTGTAACAATTCCTGTAATCTGGTTGCGCGTTGTTTGTGGCTTGGGCGTAACAATTGCTAATTTCTCACCCATCATCGCGTTCAACAGCGTTGATTTACCGACGTTTGGCTCACCAATGATGCTGACGTATCCCGATTTGAATTTCTTCGGATTCTCCATTTCACTTTCCTCTGCCGTTGAGTCCTAATTCGTCAAGGCTACTCGCTGTCAGAACACGGAGGGTGAGTCCGTCCAGTTCAGATTCATCAGTTGTACGCCGCCATCTGGAAAGGCAAGCCGCAGAAATACTTCAGCGTAGTGCCTCGCTAAAATCTTCAGAACACGATCGAAGAGATTAATTTCTGGCAAAGCCACCTCCACTTACCAACAATTTCTATGACCTACTAAATCGACTCCATCCAAGAGACGTGTTCAACGAATAAACAAAAACGATCGGGATGAAATTAACGCCCAAAGGAGATCTTCGATGCCATCTTTGCGGGATGGACTCTCAGCGATGTAGTCCTTTGCGCCAATGATTTCGTCAACGGAAGGAACGCGACTTAAAGTGTGTAGATAAAGTTCTTCAATAATCTGTTCTTCGGAAAGATCTGACTTTGTCAGTCGGCTTACTGTTCCGTTGCGAACTTTGATTTTATTGTTGAGGTACGAAGAATTAATCACATGCAATGCTTGCGTGAGTGTGGATTCGAGTTTAGGTTCAAGCTCCGCAAGAAACTCTCGGTTCGATCTGCCGAAAAGGGAAAGAAAAGTTGAACTGACTGGTAATGGTAACTGAACTGCTCTCGTGCCAATCGGATAACGCCCAAACTTTTCCTGTGTGCCTGTGACATCGTTCAGAACGTCGAGAAGTATTTGAGCGAGCATCGGCCTTGGGTAAAAGCGCGAGAAAAAGCGATCGTCCAGTTCGTTGGTTTCATTGGAGATCGACGACAGTTGATATGTGCGTGAATTCAGGATGAGCTTAATGATCTGTTTGGTATCGAAACCGCTCTGCATAAATTCTTTGGTTAACGCTTCGAGTAAACCCTCAACCGTTGCAGGCGTTGTTTCACGCATGTCATCAACAGGATCGATGATTCCTCTCCCAAAGTAGTGGCTCCAGATTCGATTCACCGTAGCCTTTGCAAAGTAAGGATTCGTCCCAGAAGTCATCCAATTTGCAAGCAACTCCATGTAATCGCCTTGATAACTGGAATCCACACTATCACCGCCGAGAAAGGTCGGTGTCGCGACTTGTCCTCGGTTGCCCAACACAGATTGATTGATAACGCTACCTGTGGGATTATAATAAATGACCCGTTCATCGTAGAGTTCACCATTGCGGGTGGCGACTTTCCCGGTGAATGCAGCGAAATTCCAGTAGTCATCGGTTGTCCAGCGATCAAACGGATGCTTATGGCAACGGGCACAAGTCAGCCGAATGCCAAGAAATACCTGTGCAGTCGTTTCAGCTCGACCATCCGGATTACGCTCAATGCGATAATAATTTGCTGGACCAAGCTGGTAGGTACTCCCTCGCGCAGTGATTAGCTCTTGCACAAATCGATCATAGGGTTTATTTTCAGCGACGCTGTCCCGTATCCATTCATGAAGGAGGGTCGCTCCGCGTTCACCAAATGCCCCATTACCGAGTTGACGCGGATGGCAACGCAACATATCACCGAGCCTCAATGTCCGAAGGGAAACAAATTCAGGGCGTTCCAAAAGTTCGTCGATTAAAGCAGATCTCTTGTTCGGATTGTCGTTTGTGGTAAATGCTTGAATTTCAGCCGGGGTTGGCAGTTTCGCAATTGTATCCAGATAAACACGCCGCAGGAACTCCTCATCGTTTGACAGGTTTGACGGAAGGATATTCAGCTTCTTGATCTTTGCCGCAACAAATTCATCGATAAAGTTATTGACAGGAAATTCCACGTCAGTATCAATCTGACTCTCACGGGGAATAGTAACAAATGCCGCAGAAACAACGCCTAAGAAGCGAGCGATAATCGCCGTGCCGCCCCACCGAACACTTGTTATCAGACCGTCTTCAGTCACTTCTGCGATCGGTTCATCTTTAGATTCGTAAACCGTTTTATGCGTGACATCTTCGACAGTGCCGTCGGTGAAATAAGCAAGAACCTGAAGCTGCCGAGTTTCTCCTACTTTTGGCAACACAAATTCACTCGGACGTACCTCCAAACGCTCTAAACGCGCATCTGAAGGGGAGAAGGGAGCTCCAGCTTCCAACCAGCGTAAAATGGTGAGGTATTCGTCCGAATTAACCTCAAAACGCATGCCGCCTTCATGGCTGATCTGCTCTGTTGGTTTAAGCAGGAATAAGCTTTGCTCTGGTTCAATTAGGTTGACCCGTCTGCTGCGATTATCATAGACAATTGGCTGATGGTCTAATTCAGGATTCAGGGTCATTAACGAAAGATCAAACCCGCCCTGTCCGCCAAATTTACCGTGGCAAAGCGCCGTTGAACAGCCATTCTTATCAAGGATTGGCGCAATGTCATTGAGAAAACGTGGAACGTCCGGCTCTGCCGTTGTTCCTACCTGTGCAATGCTCGTTAGGCCAATCGTAATGAGCACGACATAATACATCCAACCGATTTTCCGTATCATTTTAGACCTCCTGCGATTGCGAATGTCAGAAACTGATTATCGTGAAACGTAATCAATTGATTCATGTCCAATTTCCGAATGAACTCACTTTCCTTATCTATCCTTGCGAGTTTGCCAGATAGAGATGCACATAAGTTTATCACAAAAGCTGAGTAGAGGCAACCGATAAAAAGATTGTCAGCCCACGGGGGGAAATGTTAAAATGTTTCATAATTTGGGAACTCAATATCATATTTTTTGGAGGAACTTGATGTATAAAATTGCGACCATCCCAGGCGACGGGATTGGCCCCGAAGTGACGCAAGAGGCGATGAAAGTCTTCGGGGCGGTAGCACAAAAAATGGGCTTCAACTATGAAACGGTAGAATATGACTTTGGAGGAGATCGCTATCTCAAAACAGGAGAGGTGTTACCTGACTCGGCATTAGATGAACTTCGAGAAATGGATGCAATCTATCTCGGTGCCATTGGACATCCAGATGTGAAGCCGGGAATTCTGGAAAAAGGCATCCTCTTGAAGATTCGCTTTGATTTAGATCTTTATATCAACCTCCGTCCGGTCAAGCTTTACCCTGGCGTTTGGACACCGATTAAAGACAAGGGGCCCGAGGAAATTGATTTCGTCATCGTCCGTGAAAATACGGAGGGTCTATATGCTGGGATCGGGGGATTCTTTAAGCGGGGAACGCCCGACGAAGTTGCAATTCAGGAAATGATTAATACGCGCAAAGGGGTGGAACGCTGTATCCGCTACGCATTTGAATTCACACGGAAGCGAGACAGGGAGAAGAAACTAACATTATGTGACAAGGCAAACGTGCTGACCTACGCGCACGATCTCTGGCGAAGAGTGTTTGAGGAGGTTGGAGAGGAATACCCGGATATCGAGAAGGACTGCGCCTTCGTTGATGCAACGACGATGTGGATGATTAAAAATCCTGAATGGTTCGACGTGATTGTGACCTGCAATATGTTCGGCGACATTATCACAGATCTTGGCGCGATGATTCAAGGTGGTATGGGAGTTGCTGCGTCGGGTAACCTCAACCCGGAGAGCGTTGCCATGTTTGAGCCGATTCATGGTTCGGCGCCAAAATACACCGGGAAAAATCAGATTAATCCCATCGCAGCGATTAGTGCTACCGGGATGATGCTAGATCATCTCGGTGAAGCAGAGGCCGCGCAACTTGTGGATGGTGCAATTAGCGATCTCCTGGAGAGTGGAAAGATTAAAGACCTCGCCGCTGGCAAGATGGGATACACGACTTCGGAGGTTGGAGATATGGTCGCGGAGGCAGTGGTTGCGTGATATGCAAAAATCTAATCACGCATCATGAAGAGGTAACACAATGAGAATGTCTCAATTATTTGGTCGCACGCTCAAGGAAATTCCAGCAGATGCAGAGATTCCCAGCCATCAACTACTTTTGCGAGCGGGGATGATTCGACGCCTCATGGTAGGACTTTACAGCTACTTGCCACTTGCCCGGAGGGTAATCCACAAAATCGAAGCAATTATCCGCGAAGAAATGGATGCCATTGGTGGTCAGGAGATCGACATGCCATTCGTCCAGCCCGCAGATTTGTGGCAGGAATCTGGACGATGGGAGGAACTTGTCGGAAAAGAATTGGCAGGTTTTGAAGATCGGTTCGGGCGTCCACTCGTGCTGGCAATGACCTATGAGGAAGCCGTTACCGATCTCGTCCGCAGCCAGATTAACTCTTATCGTCAACTACCGGTGATGCTTTATCAGATTAAGCTCAAGTTTCGGGACGAACCTCGCCCCCGTGCTGGGCTGATTCGGGTCCGCGAATTCACGATGAAGGACGCCTACAGCTTTCATGCTGACGAAGCAAATCTTGATCAATATTATGATCTGATGTATCAGACATACCTCAAGATCTTTCAGCGCGTTGGGCTTGATGTCGTTGCTGTAGAATCCGACCCCGGAATAATTGGCGGGTCTAATGCACACGAGTTTATGTTAATCTCTGATTCCGGTGAAGACCGTGTCGTTTTTTGTAGCGGCTGCCAATACACTGCAAACGCAGATGTTGCAGTCATGCAGAAACCGAAAGTAGACAACGGCGAGCCACAACCACTTGATGAGGTTGCGACGCCGGGACAAACGACAATCGAAAGTGTTGCGAACTATCTCGGTGTTGCGAAAACCCAAACGCTTAAAGCAGTGTTTTATTCAACCGACAACCGCCTGATTTTTGTTGCCCTCCGCGGCGACCTTGAAGTCAATGAGAGTAAATTGCAGAAAATCGTGGGCGCTTCACATCTCTGGATCGCTACGGAAGCGGAGCTTCAGAGATATGGATTAGTTGCAGGTTACGCTTCGCCAATTGGAATCAAGGGCGTAACGGTCGTTGTCGATGAGTCAATTATTTCAACAACGAACCTCGTCGGTGGCGCAAATAAACAAGGACGTCATCTGAGAAATGTCAATTTCCCTCGCGATTTTAGGGCAGATATCGTCGATGATATTGCGTTGGTACAGGAGAATTCAACTTGCGTTCATTGTGGTGGAGCATTGCGCGTAAAACGCGGCATTGAGGTCGGTAATATTTTTAAACTTGGCACCAAATACAGTCACGTGATGGGCGCAAATTATCAGGATGGGAACAGCAAAGGGAGGCCGATTTTTATGGGCTGTTATGGCATCGGAATCGGCCGTCTGCTCGCAAGTATCGTTGAGGCCAATCATGATGCGGATGGTATTATTTGGCCCATCGCCGTTGCACCGTACCAGATTCATTTGATGCACATTGGCAAGGATGAAGATGTTGTTAAATGTGCTGGAGAACTCTATCAGCGGCTACATCAGGAAGGCTACGAAGTTCTCTACGATGATCGAGGCGGAAGTGCGGGATTCAAATTCAAGGAAGCAGATCTACTCGGGATGCCTGTGCGTCTGACAGTGAGCCAACGCACGTTGAAGACAGATTCGGTGGAGGTCAAATTTCGGAGCGAGAAGGAGAAGGAGATTGTAGGGCTAGCTGATTTGGAGATTCAGTCGTATCTATAGGCCGCCGGGATTTACGATGAGCAAAACGTCGCAACGGTGGATGCCTCACGATATACCGTGCTTCTGTGAAATTTCTTTCCACGTTTGAATTGTTCTCATTTGCCCTGAAGAAGAAATCCGTGTTATAATTATTTGGTCATAGAATTTCACTCAGAAACAACATATTGTCGGAAGAATCGACACTGACAGATCGACTGGATACTGGACATTGACCCTATGAACTTGCGTTTTGAATGGGATGTCAATAAGGCCACTGCTAACACCGCAAAGCACGATGTGAGTTTTGAAGAAGTAGCAACCGTATTTCGTGATCCGATTGCTGCTATTTTCGATGATGAAGATCACTCGGATGAGGAATCGAGAGAGATCATCATTGGGCACTCTGATAAGAACCGTTTACTTTTGGTATGTTTCACCGAGCGTGACGATGCCATTCGCATTATCAGTGCTCGAAAAGCAACAAGGAGAGAACGTCGAGATTATGAAGAATACCAAATCCGTTGAACAGATCGCTATCGCAGCGGACGAGATGCGAGATGAATACTCGTTTGACTATAGTAAGGCAAGACCTAACCGCTTTGCGGGTAAGATTGGACAAGACCAGTTGATAATCGTTCTTGATCCTGATGTCGCCGCTGTATTCAAAACTCCTGAATCTGTTAATCAGGTATTGCGGGCAATCATCACCTCAATGCCAGTGATGGAAAAAGAGGTCAACTGATTTGTGTACCCTGTTTCATGATCCTAACCAGCTGTTGCAGTTGACCCTTCACTGCGTTCGAGGGCAGGCTTGGGGATCTCATTTTTACAATAAATTCCCTCAAAAAGACACGATTTTCAATGAAGTTGACGTGGAGGCTAGATTTTTATGGCATATTATATTACGGAAGAATGCATAGGTTGTACGGCATGCTTGATAAACTGCCCTGTCGATGCAATTACCGGAGAACGTAACATGCTTCACTACATCGATCCGGCTATTTGTATCGACTGTAGTGCTTGTGGGATGGTCTGTCCCGTGGAGGCGATTCGCGATCAGTATGGAAACGTAAGTAAGTTCATAAATAGCCCCCTGAAGAGACCTGTCGCCGTTATTTATGATGAACTCTGTTCAGGGTGTGATTTCTGCGTACACATCTGTCCATGGGATTGTCTTGAACTGCTCGATCCGGAGACGGGTGAGCATGCCGAGAGTTTCTTTGGAATCTGTGAGTTGGTCAAACCCAAAGATTGTGTCGGTTGCAAGCTCTGCGAAGAGGTCTGCATTAAGGACGCGATCCGGATCGAATCTCCGATCATGATCGAATTGGAAGAGGCTGCGGACTAAATATACTGCGAACGGTCATAAACTGCACTTTTGCATCCTGTATCTTGAATCTTGTATAATTTGTGTTCGTGTTGAGTATGATTAAGAGCATGACAGGCTACGGCCGACAGGAAACAAATACACTCCTGGGAACATTAGTCATCGAACTCAAAGCGTGGAACCACCGTTACTGCAACATTACAGTGCGCTTACCGACATCCCTCTCCCGTTTTGAACATCAAGTCCAGAATGCCATCCGGCGTCGTGTGTCCAGAGGACAAGTTCAAGCCACAATTGAACTCACGCCAAGCAACTCCGATTCAAACAAACAGTTGGCATTCGATTTGACGTTGGCAAAGCAGTATCACGCAGCACTGGTTCAACTTCAAGATGCACTTCAACTGCAAGATGAAATTTCGACATCTCTTATCGCGCAACTTCCCGGTGTTTTTACACTTCAAGAACTCACTGTGGAAGAAGATTCTACATGGCGTATTCTGGAGTCTACTCTCGATGAGACGTTGGATGGATTGGAAACAACCAAATGTGCCGAAGGAAGTGCCATGTTTGAAGAGATCAGTCAACGGCTTGGATGCATCCAATCGCTTGTTCAAGATATTCAAGCCGTAAGTGGCGATTTGGTGAAAGCGGCTCAGGCAAAACTGGAAGCCCGTCTGAATGAACTTTTTGAAGGACGTATTGAGATTGATCAGAATCGCCTCGTGATGGAAGCTGGCGTGATTGCATCACGTTCAGACATTACTGAAGAACTTGTCAGACTCGATAGCCATTGCGTTCAATTTGAACAGTATCTACAAGCAAATGAACCCGTTGGTCGCCAACTCGATTTTCTGCTCCAAGAGATGAATCGAGAAGTCAACACCATCTCTTCCAAAGCCTCACTGGCGTCTATCTCGTCCATCTGTATATCACTGAAAACGGAAATTGAAAAGATTCGAGAAATTGTTCAGAATGTGGAATAAACAGCGTCCCCGAAGTGGATTATTGATTGTGATCTCGGGGCCTTCCGGCTCCGGCAAAACAAGCGTTATCAAGGTACTTTGCGAATCAGATCCGAGGTTAGCACTCTCAATCTCCGCAACGACCCGCTCGTCTCGACAGAATGAAATTGACGGCGTGAACTATCACTTTCTGTCTGTGTCTGAGTTTGAGGACCTGATTCAGCAGGATGGTTTCTTGGAGTGGGCAAAGTATGGTGAGCACTACTATGGCACGTTGAAATCTGAGGTTGAGTCACCCATGGCGGAAGGGAAAGATCTTATCCTAGAAATCGATGTTCAAGGGGCGATGCAATTGAAAGAACTGGATTTCAGAAGCATTTTCATTTTTATTTTGCCTCCGTCCTCCGCTATTTTGGAGAAGCGGCTTTGTGGTCGAAAAACCGAATCAGATCAGGAACTCCAGCAACGCTTACAGGCTGCGAGATCAGAGGTCGCCTCAATTAAAAATTACGACTACTGCGTAATCAACCCGGACGATGACATCGATCACGCCGTCAAACAGATTCGATATATCATTTCCGCAGAGAAGTGTCGGATGGACAATCAACTTTTGGAGTCGGTTGTTCAAGAATTTTCTCCTACCTCCTAAAATATCCTTAAGTCATCTTCATTCCTTCACTAAGGCGGTGTCCCAATGGAACTCAAAGACCGGCAGATCATTTTGGGTGTCGCAGGTGGAATCGCCATCCATAAATCAGTCGATTTAGCAAGCCAATTGGTGAAGCGAAAGGCGTCTGTTCATGTGGTCATGACGGAAAACGCCACACGCTTAATACAACCCCTTCAATTTCAAGTCATCTCCCGTAACCCTGTATTGTTCGACCTATTCAATTCTGCGTCAGATTGGAAACCTATCCATATCGACCTCGCCGACAGAGCCGATCTGTTAGCAGTCGTTCCAGCCACAGCGAATATCATCGGGAAGATGGCAAACGGCATTGCAGACAATGCGCTATCCACAGTGGCAATCTCCGTCCACTGCCCCATCCTAATTGCGCCTGCGATGGAAGAGCAGATGTACCGGAATCCGTTTGTGCAGGCAAACATCCAGAAGCTGAAAAAACACGGTGTTGAATTCGTTGAGCCTGTCAGTGGAGATCTCGCCTCTGGACACAAAGGGATTGGACGCTTGAATACGGTCGAGGTCATACTTGAACGAATCACCCAATTATTGACGATTCCTCAAGACCTAGCAGGCAAAAAGGTTATCGTCACGGCGGGGCCGACGCGGGAATACCTTGACCCGGTCCGTTTCATCAGCAACCGCTCCAGCGGCAAGATGGGATACGCTATTGCTGAAGCTGCACATCGTCGTGGAGCAGAAGTACTCCTCATCAGTGGTCCAGGGACGGTGACTCCGCCCGTAGAAATTGAGTGCAACTATGTGGAGACCGCGCTTGAAATGCTAGAGGCTGTTTCCAAAGTTTTTGATCAAGCCGACGTTGTGGTAATGGCCGCCGCTGTTGGCGATTACCGCCCGCAGACATTTTCCAACCAAAAGATCAAGAAGACCACCGATCAGATAACCATTTCTCTCGAAAAGAATCCAGACATTGCAAAAACACTTGGGGAGCGGAAACAGCATCAAATCTTGGTCTGCTTTGCTGCTGAAACGGAAAATGTTCTTCAACATGCCCACCGTAAATTGATTAACAAAAATTGCGACCTAATCGCAGCAAATGATGTGTTGGCGGAAGGCGCGGGGTTTGGTGGTGATACGAATATCGTGACCTTGCTTGACCGTGAAGGTAAGCGTGAGCAACTCCCGTTGCTTTCGAAGCGAGAGGTCGCTGATGTCATTTTAAATCATGTGATTGAGTTGGCACAGCCAAAGGAAAGAAATTGAAAACGTAACCGTTCAGGTGGTTAGGGAGGGCAAGGCTCCTGCCGCGCCTTTAACAGTTCGGCAGGAGCCTCCCCCTCCCTTCCACAGAAATACACTTGTATGGTTTCTGTGGCTATCTGACTTTGGTAAATTGGAAATCGGATTGAGAGGTAGCCCAACTTTCTAAGTTGGAACCACCAAAAGCGATCGTCTGAAACCAAGATAGAATCTCGGGCTACAGGTAATCGTACCAAAGTCAAGCCAATCACTTCGAAAATACCAACTCCCCGAAGCGTTGGGGGACGTGGAAATTCGGCACGCCTGTCGGAGACCACGCGCTGAGTTCCTGTTCTCCTTTAAAATGGTCAATGCGATAGAGATTCACACGCCACACATCCCCGAGTTGAGGCGGCGCGTGCGGTGGCGTCACAAAATCCTCCCATGGTAGCGCAATTTCAACACTCCAGAAGTTATCCTTCACGTCTCGCCGACTCACATTTCCATCCACATACACAGCGTGGCGGATGCCCTTGCTGTCCCAATCGAACAAGAATTTAGCAGTCCTGCCTTCGCGGTTGAGCACAAACAAATCGACCAGTGCATTGAGTGGATTCACCTCAATCTCAATGTAACTCGCGCTATCACCATTTGCGTCGATGAAAATCTCGACGACCTCTTCCTCCCATAATTTGTCATCTCGCTTCGTCATCGTTGCCCAAACATCCTCATCGACGCAATGATAGCCAACGTAGAGATACTTGTCGTCCCAGAGCATACGCGCCGTCGTAGGGAATTTCGGGCGACCACTATCCACCGTCAGCTTAAATTCGATTGGCGTTGCTTTTTGCCAAGCGGGTTCTTCTAGTTTTCCATCAATGGCAATAGGTGTATCTGCCTGCCTACAATGATAAGTTGCCATGTTTACCCCCTGTCCTCCGATACTCAATTGAGACGAAAAAATGAAAAACACTGTCAGAATTCCGATTATGCTAGGTTGCCCAGCAATAAAAATCGAGTCGAATGGAATGCATGACTTTACGCTTTCGTTGCCGAATTTATTCATTTTCTCCCTTGTTGCGTTTTGATTCAACAAAGAATCAGCTTTCTTCATGACGACAAACAATATGTCGGTCTTTGTACCCGCCGCGTGGAAACCGCTCAAGCGCGAGCTCGGCTGGCGTGTAATGCCATGCTGTGCTGTAACGACTGCGGGTGCTACGATTATCGTAACTGCCGTGCAGCAGATTCGCCGAGAACAGCACGACTGATCCAGCAAGCACAGACACATCAACAGCTTCCGAGTCGTCAACAACTGTCCAACTTCCATACGTTTTGGCGTTTCTGTGGTGTTCCGCAATCACTTGTGCGGTGTGACTTTTCGGGACAATTCGCAAGCAACCGTTCTCCGCATCCGCATCTTGCAGATATATACCACAACTTACGATTTGGCTCGTATTCGTGCCAAAGTAGAAATTATCCTGATGCCAATTCACCGACGTCCCACCATTGGGCAGTTTGGGAAAAAACTTCGTTCCAAAAACGTCAATGTTCTTTCCGATTAAGGCTTCGATACGGGCAAGAATTTCCGGCTCTTTTGCAAGAGAGAGAATGCGTGGTTCGACGACACAAACGCCCTGAATCTTATGTAGAAATCCGGCTATCTGTTGATGGTCGTCGTCAAGCTCAAATGACCAGTGAGGTGTACCGATCGAAACTTCTCGACTTCGTTCGACTAACTCATCAAAGATTGCCACGTAGCTTTTGAGTTTTTCGCCACAAATCAAGCTTTCAAAAATGAGGTAGCCTTCTTCATGAAATTGCTGAATCTCTTGATTGGTTAACATAATTACATCCTAATTGCGCGTTCATTTCATCCACGCCATTGCTATTTGGATAAGAATCCGGGGGCGTGATCTGCTGGTTTGGAGGGTGTATATTTGAACGGTTTAGTCTTGGGAACGACAACCACATCCGTCGTAAACTTGAAGGGGATTTTAGTCCCACTCCGAAAGGTCAACTCGATGAAATAAGCGGTCCATCCCTTTTCCGGCGTTTCGACTTGCCCAATATATGTTCCACCGTCAAGGTCCTGAAGAATTTCACTCGTCCAAGCGTGCCCGATTGTTTCCTTCCGAAAGTCGCGGGTTTCTGTGTTCGTCGCTTGCCACAGCCGCACTTCGGCGGGTTTATCTAACGTTAAGAGCCGAATCGTCCCGTCCTCGAAAACAGTCCAGTTGAATCGTGGACGCGGCACATTATGCACGATCGCGTGATACCAACTCAGAAGGCTTTCGAGTGCATCTGAGTCATCTAAGCCGTGATCGGTATTCGGTACATAACGCAGGTATTTTTCCCCTTCAAGCTCTTTAAAATAGAACTGGGATGAATCAGGCACAAAGAACTGATCGCCGGCAGAGTTGAGAATGAACTTTGGTAGCGTCAACCGCTTTCGATACTCGTACGGTTCGACAATTTCCATCAGGCGTTTATATTCTTCAGCCTCCGTCCATGACATGACATTCATTTCCTCGTAATCTCCAACCGCTTCTGCGTACCTGCCATACACTTCGAAATGGTGAATAAAGGACGGAATAACGTTCAGCATATCAATGACAATCGGACAAATCGCAACGACGCGGGAATCGACCGCCGCTGTCGTCCATGTCGTCCACCCTCGTTTTGACCCACCTGCTACCGCAAACTTCTCAACTTTTATTGAACCGCCCGCTTCACTAGCGCAAAATGCGGTGATTGTGTCCATTGCTCGAACCACAGCTTTGGTCATGGGGAGCCGCAAGGGCCACTTTTCATCGCCAGTCCGAAGGTATTGGTCCCAAGTATAAGCAATCAACGCATCTTCCTTGCGAGGAATCCCTTCTGCTTTAAGGGTCAGCGGCTGATTCGGGATGGTCCCAATTTGAGCAACCACCGAATGGGTTCCCATTGCAAGTGTAATCAGCGTTTCAGACATGCGCTCCGGTGGCGGTTTTCCATTGCTGCCCCCACCAATGAAAAGCAACCCGGTATCTGTGGAGACGTGAATGGGGCGAACAATCTGGATAAAATGTTGCCATGAGGTTCGATCGACCTCTTGCTCAGTTAACCATTCCTGAGAAATCATGTCGAGGATATATCCGGTGTATCCCTCTTCATCGAAAGTTTTAACAAGCTCAAAACGATAAGTCGAATCGGGTGAGCGCACGTACCGATCTAAGGCTGTAAGCATCAGCCCTTGTGAACTGGTGGCAACCTGCTTGCTGTCCTCCGCCATCGCCCAAAATGAGATAAGAAACGTAAAAGTGCTGATTGATACTATCCATGAAAACTGAACGTGCTTTGTCATTTGCAATCCTCCTTGCTTCTATTTTTGATGAAAAGAATTTCAAGATAGCAATGATGACGATTTTTCTACCACATCGTCATTATATAATTTTCATATTCCATTTACTGCGCCTCGCTCAATCTTTGAGGTTTATCTGCCGCAGATAGATGTCCCCCAAATCGATTTTTGCATCATTCCACACCACCGTCAATTGGCTCTCGGAAAAATGCATATTGAAGAATTGGAGATGGTATCCCGCAGACGTGAAGAAGGGAATTCCGTCCGTTTCCCAAAGAGTCTGGCCATTTAAGTTGATTCGTTGTCCGTAAATGGCATTCTTGCTTTCGAACCCCAAATCGTCCCGATAGTCTACCCAAGCAATTAAGAATTCGTCCTTCCCTTTTCTGACAATCCGTGGAAAAGTTTGAAGGCTGCCCGCCGTGCAAATCGGTATGCCATCGGCTTGCCACATCGCCTTCCCCTTCGCACTGATTCGTTGGGCATAGATATCGGCATAGATGTCGCGTTCATCGACCCAGACCGCGACAACCCCACCGTTGCCATCACTCACAACTGTGGCATCTTTCTGTATCCCATCTGCCTTGCAAATAGCCACGCCCCGCTTGCCCCACGGTTTTTTGCCCTTTGGGTTAATCCGTTGGGCATAAAGATCGTCTGCAGTGTAATTAGAAAAAGGATGCCAAGCGATGATAACCCCACCATCTCCATCGCTGGTTACAATGGCTCTCCCTTGGCTCGTCTTTTCGGGGAGTGCAACAATTGGCGATTTCCAAAGGTGTTTTCCGTTTATGTTGAGCCGATCAACCATTATATGATATTCGTTAATCCGCGATTCTTCCCACCAGACGACGTAGAAGTCGTTCGCATCACCCTTAACTACTTGAAATGACGAAGGTTTACTAAGATAGTTGCGAAGTTTTTTGGTGGGGAAGATTGGTATACCATCGATATCAAACATCGGTTGACCGTCCGCGTTGAGCCGCTGGAGATAAAGGTTTGGGTAACCGTCGCGATTGCTGCCCCAAATGCACAGCACTCCCCCTTTCCCGTCGCTGAGCATCGTTGGCGCGGATGCGCCTTTCGGATGCGTGCATACGGGAACACCTTCGGCTTTCCACAAAATCTGTCCGGATAAGTTTAAGGCTTGTGCATAGATGTGCCGTTTCACATCCGGGAGATCCCACCACGCGATGACAAACTGTTTTCCGGTACGCACAATCTGTGCGCTGCCTTGATACCCCGGTTTTCGACAAACAGAGAGACCATTTGTCTCCCAAAGAACCTTTCCGACTGCATCGACCCGCTGGACATAAATATCCCAGCTATTTGTGCGGAGATCTTCAAAAACGACAACGACGCCACCTTCTCCATCACTCACAATACTTCCAGCACCAGTCGCTTGTGGAAGGCGCTGCATGCCTTCGGCGGTACAAATGGGGATGTTCGGGGGTGTCTGGGCAGAGGCAAGGAACGAGAAAAGGGTCAAACTCAGTAGAAATATTGTTCGCAGAAAATTCATTTGATTCATTTTGTGAACTAAAATCATTGTTGTAGAATTCACCAAAGTTTGTAATCGGGATTTGGTTGGGGGATTTGCGCTTCGACTTGC
>JADFGN010000061.1:0-548 GCA_022567695.1 Candidatus Poribacteria bacterium
GAAATTTGCGTTTACGCATCCTTAAACAATTCTCCATTTTTAGACAGATGTTCGGGTAGCTGTCTCAATTACTGTTTGCCTCTTTTTTCTGTCGTAACAAAGGCATCTCCATCAACAGATTTGGATTGGATCTGTTCTGATTTTGAAGGATAGCATCGAACTTCCTAAAAAGATGGTCTCCAATAAAATAATTGCCATCACTATTAAGATGTCCGTCGTATCGAAAATAGAGAGGTTTCTTATTCGATCTGTACTTTTCAGCAAGCGCGTCTAAAGTAGGTATCCAAATAAATCCTTTATCCTTAGCAAACTCAGAAAACACTTTGTCAAGAGCATCAACATCAAAATCGTCAGATGCGTTATTTGCCTTTGCCAGGACATGACCCTGTTGAGGGATTGATAATACGAAGAAATCGGCTCCTTTTGTTTGGCAATAGCTGTGTGCTCTCGATAATAAATCCTGGGTAACTTGAATCTGTTGTTTCACCGCGTTGTTAAAGGGGACAGTCACAAGTTGTCTCCGCTTTGTCTTAAAATAAATTGACACA
>JADFGN010000061.1:558-21247 GCA_022567695.1 Candidatus Poribacteria bacterium
GAAGGAAAGTTAAAACGACAATATCAGGATCGTATTTTGAAAATAATTGTTCCAGATAAAGAACTTCGTTTTTGGTATCATGCCCATTAACGCCCGCTTTAACAACATCGACATAGTGACCGGCTTCTAAGAGTTTATGCTCAAAAACAACCGACCAGATTTCATTATAGGCATTTCCGTGACCAAATGTGAATGAGTCACCTAGCAGCAGGATTCGAATTAAATTTGATCGTTTTGGATTTGGGTGAATCGATTCATCTCGTAAGCCATCCTTGTTTATCTTATATTCAGCTGAGAACTCGGGACCTTCATATATTACATGAGCGTTAGGCCTATTAACATAACCCAATATACGACTCTCTTTTTGAAGAAGTGGAAGATCATTCTTTTGAATCTTTTCCTGCTTTTGTGGAAAAAAAGACCGCAATACAATTTCCGGCAGAAGAGATAATAAAATCACAATCCCGATGATGATTAAGCCAGTACGCATTACGGATTTTATCTTTTTCTCCGCAATATGCATCGTTGTTTCTCCTTCTCAATTTTAACGTAAATTTTGGCTATTTTCCGAAAGCCTTGTCAAAACTGCAGTTTTCGGTAGAATTGCCGAAATTGTGATTTTTTAACTTGGTTATCAGTCCATAGGCAGTATGAATCAAATCGAAGAGTTTTATCAGGAGATTCTTTTCCGGATAATTTGCATGCAGCAGGAGGTCTGTATGAAAGTCGGAACAGAGATTATTAAGAAGCATCTTGCAGAAGTTTTCCACACCCCCTCTTCTATAGGAGGCAAGTAATAAGAATTTATGTGCTGACATAAGCGTATTTTACTGAGGGGTATGCATAATTCCTGTAAGAGTAGGCTTGTAGTCGAATATTAAAAATGACTTTGCTACGTCAATGTTACCACCTAAACATGAGTCATCCCATATTTTGCATCGATTCAAAGAAACGCAGACAGTACACTAATGTTTACCCGATCCAGATTCATTTTCACCAGCCGATTGCATACGACGTTGAACGTGGATCGGCACCACCTGTCCGCGTGTTGGTCTCCGGATCGACGGTAATCGCACACACACAACTCACCGAACCCCACTCACGTTCGTCGCGAACGATATGCCCTCGATTTCTCAAGTCTGCCCGCACCTGTGGATGGATACGGGCTTCAACTGTTACTTCTCCGGGGAGACATCCATGCGGCCAAAACGAGTTTGGAAAACTGTGACTGACGATGCGGGGGGCTTCTATTGCTTCTTGAGGTTCGAGTCCGAATTCAACAATGTTGAGAAACACTTGCAGCATCCCTTGTACCTGTGCATCACCGCCAGGGCAACCGATAGGCATAAACGGCACACCATCTTTGAGTACCATTGCGGGATTCGGTGTGAGTCGCGGGCGTTTCCATGGCTCAAGGCAGCATGGGTGCTCCGGGTCGAGCCACATCTGCGTACCCCGCGCTGAGATCGGGAAACCCAAACCGGGGACAACTGGTGACCACCCAATGACATCTGATGGCGTTGCTGAGAAAGCATTCCCTTGCTCATCAACGACACATAAATAACTGGTGTCACTTTCCCAGTGTGAGATGCGTTCGGGTTGGGGACGGTTCGCATCCAAGGTCGGAAACGCCCCATTTTCACGGCGTGCTTCCGGATGAAATGCCCACGGATTTCCGGGTGTCGGCATATCAGGGGCGGCATGCTTGGGGTCGATTGCGTCGCGTCTTTCAGCGGCGTATCTATCATTTAGCAAGCCAGCCATCGGTACTTGTACGAAATCGGGGTCACCAAAATAAGCGTGTCGATCTGCCATTGCCAGTTTAAGCCCCTCAATAACGGTGTGGAGATAGTCAGCGGAATTGTGTTTCATTTTCAAAAGATCAACGCCTTCAAGAATTTTGAGTGCCATCAGCAACGTCGGTCCTTGACACCACGGACCACAACTGTAAACGCCATAGCCCTTGTAGCTGATGTGTTCGGGAGGTTCAACGCGAACCGAAAATGACGCAAGGTCTTCGTAGGTCAAAAAGCCATTTTCCTTCTGATGAAAGTCGGCAATTTCGTGGGCGATGTCACCCTTGTAGATCAGATCGCGAGCGGCTTGAATACCGGTACGTCTGTCTCCACCCGACCTGCGCTCGGCCTCGATCAGCCGTTTGAAGGTGTTCGCCAGATCTTTTTGGACGAAGATTTCCCCAACCTGTGGGACATGCCCCTGAGGGTTGTAAACGGCGGCAGTCGATGGCCATTTTTTAGTCTCGCTATCACTCACAAGCGAGTGGAATTGGGCATCGACCGGGCGGCCGTTCTCGGCGAGATCTAAGGCGGGCTGAACAACTTCCTCAAAGGTCATTGTGCCGAACCGTGCCAGCGCGGTGAGCCACGCATCTGGAGCGGCGGGGGTAACTGTTCGCAAAATGCCCGTGGGCATATCTCCACTATGATGTTTGTGGAAGTATTCCATGCTCGCAGCTTTGGGCCACCGTCCGAGTCCGCTGATTGTTTCAACAGGTCTCCCGGACGCGGGACAGTAAATAATTGGCGCGACCCCACCAAAGTGCGCCGATCCGGGTTGAAGGACGTTGATACAGATTCCGGTTGCGACTCCGGCATCGGCGGCATTGCCTCCACTTTCGAGGATGCGGACCCCTGCCATTGTTGACAGATAGTGAAGTGATGAAACGAGATAGCGTTTCCCTCGCACCGAGGGACGATGACTCTTTGGCATTAGCATTACTCCTTTCTCAATTGGAATGGTCTCTACGCCTGAACGCGCGTAAACGTCCTTTCACACTCAGCTTTTGATTATAGCACGATTGGGCAGATTTGAAAAGCGAATTGAAGATGATTTTCGGATTGAACTTCTACGTTCCGTCAATGGGCAAAAGTAGACGCGAGGCATAATCCGTTGAGTGAAAAACCCGTTGCCGGGCGGCAACCAATTCGGTATCAATCAAATCGTTACCGCCGGTATTGTGATTACGGTCATGGTTGGGAAAATCACTGCTGGTAATCTCTAACCGAATCCGATGCCCCTTGAGGAAGCGGATAGCTGTGGCACCGAGTTTAATCCGGAACATCGTAATTGCATTAGGTTCAAGCGGTTCGTCGCGGTCTAACGAATGGCGATGTCGCGCCCGTATCATACCATAGCACACTTCGAGGGCGGGACCTTGCGGGGACTCATCGATCAATCTGGCAAAGAAGTCGGTGTCCGGTGCAGAAGAGGAAGCGTACAGCACGACTTCTGGATACCCCACCACCTCAATATCCGCTTCGAGAGGCGGCGTACGATAGTAGAGAATATCCTCACGATACTCAAGTAATCGGCGATCTGATGGCCCGGTGAAAAGTTCTCGCGTCCAGAGCGTTGGAACCGGATTATTTGGATCGTAGGTGTACTCGTCACACGTCTCTTCGCCGCGTTGTTCCGGTGTCAGCACGCCCGAATCATCTGCATGGTGTGCATTCCCATTGCTGCTGAAATAATAAACCTTTTCTGTCAGCCCGGCTGGGGGCCATGTGTCTGAGGTCTTCCATTTTCCCAACCCCATCACGAAGTAACGCGCGGCTTTTTCGGAATCAATCCCATTGGCTTCCCCTTTCAGCCAGTAATCAAACCATCGAATGATTAAACCATCGGTATCCAGCTCGGCCTGTGGGCCGAAGTCGATCTCGCCGATCTTCTGTTTCCCAAGCCCCGGATGGTTCCATGGGCCAATGACAAGTTTTGTCCCGTTTCGAGCCGCTGAAATCCGAGCATTTTTCTGCATACCTACCAGGTGAGCGATGGTGCCGTTACAGTGGTCGTACCAACCACTAATATCAAGATTAGGTACCGCGACTTCGCTGTGAATTTTCTCAAACTTCCACGGCGCGCGGTTAGGGTGCTTCAACCAATCTTCAACGTAAAAGGCGAGTTTTTCGGGTAGATAGCGCGGGAGATCGAGCCAGGGCATGAAACCCAGCCACCTCCCATGCTCAATCTCATCCCAAATTTTTCGCGCCTCCGCCGGTGTATGTGGTGGAGGAAGCCCTTGACGTCTGCGAAGATCTGGGGCGATGGTGGTCATCCACCATTTGACACGTCTGCCCGGTTTGAATCCACCGGAAAAATCAACTTCAGTCAATTCTAACGGAATGGTATATGCACACATAGCTACCAGATGCGGCGGCCTAAGCTTGGCGAGTTGCCACTGCATCCAAGCATTATATGAACCACCCATCGTGCCGACCTTGCCGTTGCAGTAAGGCTGTTGGGCCAGCCACTCAACAGTGTCGTAGCCGTCTTCTGCGTCACCGGTATCTGATACGGTAAACGGAACGTAGTCTCCATCGGAAGCATAACGCCCGCGTGAGTCCTGTGTGACGACAACATATCCCGCACGGACGTAGCGTTCATATCCGTCCGTCGGTTTTCCGTAGGGCGTTCTCAGCAGGAGTGATGGAAGTTGCGCACCGGTATCCGGGCGAAAGACGTTCCCGCGCAGCACAACGCCATCCCGCATCGGAATTGGCACATCATTCTGGACGATGATTCGATCTTTGCTATTTTCTTCAGTCCGCTCTGATTGCATATCTGCTCCTTCGATTAAGGTCACTGTTCAGGTAGGTTCGCGCAAACTGACAGTTTGCATTACGAGCACGGGCCCAAACTCTCCGATAGTTCGGGATTTTCAACTCGCGTAGCGGAGAGATTACACTGTAGCACAATCTGTTAGATTGCATTCCACATTAAGTACGTTCCGAAAAATTGTGAGGATGGTTCATTTCACGGCTGAGTAGGGCGAGGCATGCCTCGCCCCTACTTTCCAACTTATTAACTCTGAAGATGCAAGTGAATCCTGAATCCTGCATCTTGAATGTTGCAAGCTCTTCAGATCGCAAATTATCCGCATTTTCAAACCAATGTATCAACCCGTTTTTGAACCATGCCCAATCTCTTATGCCATATTGTTGACACAACCCCTCGCCTTTTCGCGCCAACTTTCATGAACCAAATTATCTTTCAAAGACTCCCATTCTTCGACGGTAAAGACATCAAGGGCATTTCTGCTAAATCCCGGTATGTCTGCGCCCAAAGCAAAAGTGCCACCTTCGCGTTCCTCGCTCGAATAGAGCGCATCCATTTCGATGCCGTGTGTTTTTGCCCATTTGCTGATATGCGTTTCCGGCATCGTCTTGATAGCGGTTTCTGTGAAATATGGGAAATCGAGGTGGCGATGTAGCCACAAAGCTACCGGGCGTGTCACGAAGAAGGGGCGGTGAGCGGCATCCTTCACGAAGCCAAAATCAAAAACGCACTCGGAATTTCCCCGAAGTTCAATAGTTCGGTGATGCAGATGTTGGAAGAAAGGCTCTCCGTGTGCGGGGATATTCACGGTTGTGTCTAAAAGCCCGTTAAAGATCAGTGTTGGTCCTCGCGAAGCGTGGAGCGCGTAAATAACCGCAGGACGGTCGCCCAGAAACTGAAGCGATTGGTAAGGAATCCCTTGGCACATCGGTTTGGAATTGTCCCAATATTCTCCTGTCCCGTCGAGATTTCCGCCGCCAACCAGAACGCAAGCGTGTAGGCGCGGCTCAACAGCCCCCGTCAAACTTAAAACGAACGACCCCATCGAATAACCCGCCGCAGCAATGCGTCTGGCATCCACTTCTGGACGTTGCGCGAGATAAGAGATCGCCTGCATCACATCGGTTATCATTAGCCCTCCCAAACGTTGAGCAAGTTCAGCAGGCGGTTCAATTTTGTCATGTTCCCGCGTTCCGGATTTTCGTTCACTGTTGCGTTCACCTTCTCCGGTCGCATCATAGGTGAGGACGGCAACGCCCGCCTTCGCATAGAGTATGCCAGCGTAAAAAGCGTACCAGCTATACTTATCGCCGCCGTGTCCATTGACGATGATAAGGGCAGGAATTCGCTGCTTCGGCGGCGATTTCGGCAGATAAATTATCGCAGGAATACGCATGCCAAACTGCGTTTCATAGCTCACCCCCTCAGCGACCACATCCGGCGTAGGCTCAAAACGGCTGTGAGTTTTAGCGGCTAAAGGCAGAGGTGCTTCCGGCACGAAAAGTACTTCCTTTATCTGAGAACGCCATCTCTCTTCCTGCATTTTCGTCGGATTTTTCAATGTCCATCCTCCAGATTTTCAGGGCGCCTGAGTTTCAATGGCATAACATATTTCCCATTTTACACGAACCGCAAGATTCTGTCAATTTAAACTAGATCTCAGTTTCGGCTCATGCTATGATGTTAGTACGAATCTGAATCCTTTAGCGAAGAGGAAACACATGACAATAACCGCGGAAGCAATTCTGAAAAAGGTGTGCAAAGCTATCGACATCCTCATCGACGCGGGGAAGAAGTATAAAGGACTTTTCCCGTCGTTGCTCGATCTGAATACACACGAGATGTTGACCGAACTCCCGCCAGCTATCGAAGGACAGCGCAACGGTGACAGAGCGCATCCGGGAAACAATCTGATTCACGATGAAGCGATTCTCATGACCATGTATGCCCTCGGACGGCCGGACTATCGCGAAGCAGCAGAACGGTATCTCTGCCGTTTTGCGAATCATTGCACGAACACCGAAACGGGGATTTTCCCGTGGGGCGAGCATGCTTTCTGGCACCTTACCGAGGATCGGGTAGGCAACAGTTTTGTCGATGTTGCATATCCAGACCGCCCGCAAGATAGTGCCATTCACGACCATCTGAGACAGGCGCCCGTGTGGCTGTGGGAGAAATTGTACGCATTCAATCCGACTTGCGTTGAGCGGTTCGCGGAAGGGCTGGATTACCACTGGACTGAAGGAGAGGGTTGGGAATACATCCGCCATGCACCGATTGAAAAACGGTCACACCTCAAACGAGGCGATCGAGCGTGCGACTTCCCGCGACATAGTGGATTTTACATTTTGGATTGGTCGTTCGCCTATGTCAAGACAAGCCGAGGCGATTTCCTAGAACAGCTCTGGAGAATGGTTGATTACTGGTGGCTGAAGCGAGATGAGGATGGCCTGCTACTTACCGAGAGTCGCTCTCCACCACAAGACATGAATTTTTACGGTGTCAAAGCTCTGGGGCAGACGCTGTCTCTGGGCGCGAGCCTACTGGAGTCTGCAAATGTCCTTGAAAATAAGGAGTCAACCCTGGCGTCTAAAATGCGTAAACGGGCCGCGACCTACATTGACGGATTTCTCCGTGCGCCGCATAATCTTGAGGAGGGCATCTTTGCAATTTCTTGGAAGCCTGGCGAAGCTGGGCACGTTAGCGCAATGCCGATCTGGGGAAGTCGTTATGGACTTTGGCCCGCATGTTATGTGGCGTTGACGTCACTTTGTGCCTATGGACTCACCTCAGACGAACGATTGCTGCATTGGGCGGAGGCGGTTGGACATTGCTACTTGCACACCACGTTCCCTGAAAATGTCGCGGTGCCAGCGATGGATGTCGGACTTGGACTTGGCCTTTTAGCAGATCTCTTTGCCGTGACAAAAGAAGCGAAGTGGCTTGATGGTGGCATGCAGTTGGCGGAGAAACTCATCGGTGTTTACTTTGAGACCGAATTGCCGCGTGGAGCTGCGGGGATTCACTGGTATGAATCCCAAATGGGGCCGAGCTTTCTGCTACACGGTCTTGCCCGGATTGCTTTGCTTGCTCGGAATGGAGGAGAATGCGCACTTGCCGCAGATTACACGGCTCGATAGACGTTGTCGTAAACATGGGGAGAATACCTCAATGGATGAACAGGTACAAGCAGAAATACAGATTGCCAATGACTTGACTGCATTGGGCGTAAGACCGGGCGGTGTGCTCCTTGTGCATGCGTCGCTACGTTCATTGGGCAACGTGGCAGGCGGTGCCGAAACAGTTGTGCGCGGTCTGTTACGCGCACTTCAGGAAAATGGAACGCTTCTAATGCCTGCCCTTACTTATCGGTACACGACTGTCAACACGCCCGTTTTCGACTACCAAAATACGCCGTCGTGCGTCGGTGCACTCCCTGAATATTTCCGCACACGCGCAAACACAACCCGAAGTATTCATCCCACGCATTCCGTCAGCGGCGTAGGAGCGTTGGCGGAACGGATGCTCGAAAACCACTACTTGGATACCACACCATGTGGTATGTACTCGCCCTTCTACCGCCTGAGAGAAGTAAGCGGTCAAATTCTGTTTTTAGGCTGTGGACTACGGCCCAACACCTCAATGCACGCCGTAGAGGAAATTGTTGAACCACCTTATCTTTTTAGCCATCCGGTGGACTATCGGATTATTCTCTCGACAGGCAAAGAGATGACAATGCGAGTCAAACGGCATCACTTTGCAGGGTGGAAGCAGCGTTATGACCGACTCGCTCCTCTGCTTGACGAAGATGGATTAAAACATGGGAAGATTCTGGATGCAACATGTGATTTGGTTGACTGTGAGCAGATGTGGGAACGTGCCTTGACCGCGTTGAAAAAAGATCCATTTTTCTTTGTGGAGAAGCAAAATAAGAATCCATAAGTCAGCAATTTTCATCACGCCAGGAATGATTCAATTCTGAAGTCACGACTGAATCACATGCATACAAGCATTTCGGAAGGAGAAACAGATGAATATACCAACGGAATCTTTCATCAACCTACTCACCGCCTATGGAGAGGCGAATCCCCCTTCAATGACGTATCGTGAGGGAGAGGACTTCGCCGAATGGCAAGCGCGTTTTCGAGAGAAATTAGCGACCTTGCGGGGCGTGTTGCCTGAACGAACGGCACCAAATGTCAAAGTTGTGGAGTCGGTCACAGTTGAGGACCATACACGATACCTACTGAGTATTCAGGTGAGTGCCGTTGCAACACTAATCACTTATTTGTTAATTCCACGAGACATTTCGGCGACAGAGCGCAGACCTGGACTGATCGTTTCACATGGACACGCCACGTATGGCATCGATTCAGTTTGTGGCGTGCGTGGAATGGATGAAGGAGACAACAGCCGTCGAGCGTATGCGCTGGATGCTGTGCGTGACGGATACGTTGTACTCGCACCAGCGTGGTGGGGTTGGGCCGGTCGTGACGGGCACTTAGACCGGGTCGGGCGACGCGATCGCTGCAATGTTATCCAGATGGCGGCGTCAATGTACGGCATCAACGTACTTGAGCTGCACATCCAAGATGGGCAAGCTGCGATTGATGTGCTTACCTCACGCCCTGAAGTGGATGCAAATCGCATCGGTTGTATTGGGAATTCTTACGGTGGGAGAACGACGATGTGGCTGACTATTTTTGATGAACGAATTAAAGCGTCTGTCCCAGCGGGCTGCATGAATACGTTCCGGGAACGGTCTTTGAAACTCTCATCCTGTGGCATCCAGTATCTGCCCGGTATTCTGCAATATGGCGATGTGCCAGAAGTTTTTAGCCTTATTGCCCCGCGTCCAATGCAACTTCAAGCCGGTGCGCAGGACTCGCTAATTACGCCGACTGACCGAGATGAGATAGCGGCAACCGTTGGTCGTGCCTATGGTTTGCTGGACGCGGACTCTAACTTTGACTATGTACTTCATTCTGAAGGACATCTGCTTTTATGGGAAAAGGCTGCACCATTCTTGGAAAAGCACTTGTAGTACACTGTTAGATAAGCCCCTTGGCTCGGCGGTGAACTTCTCACTCAACATCATCTACAAGCACTACACGGCGGCGTTCTTTCAGCCATCGGTCACAAAGATGGAAAGTTATGCCACGCATCCAGCCTGCAAACTTTTCCGGTTCACGAAGGGTGTGTAGGTTCTGGTAGGCTTGAAGAAACGCCTCTTGGGTCAGGTCTTCTGCATCGGCGAAGTTTTTGGTCATCTGGAAGGCGAAACCGTAAACTAACTTTTGATAGTGCCGAATTAGTACCTCAAACGCCTGACGGTTCCCACCCAAAATTTGCGTGATGAGTTGACTGAGATTGAGGTTCATAAGATTCTCCTAGATTTTAAGCTCAAAACGGTTCTATAATATATGTGCATCAAAGTGAGAAAAAGGAAAAAGAAAATGCGCTATGTTATCGAATCCATGCAACAGTGGGGACGTGTTTTCACCGATCCGGACTACTGGCGTCCAATGATCGAACACATCCTTGAAAAACACGATTTGGGGGACCTTCGGCAGATTCGTGCCGGATACCCCGGGTCTAACGCCGTCTTTTGGGTGAATGATGCTTTTATCGTGAAAATCTTTGGTCAGGCATGGAAGGAAGATTTCGATCGCGAATTGGAGCTATACCGTCATCTTGCGGCTTATGATAGCCTACTTGTGCCAAAAGTGATAGCTGATGGCGCCATTTCCGCGGGGCAAGAGTGGAAGTATATGGTTATGGAAGGGCTTCCTGGCGAACGTCTTGGTGATGTATGGAAGGACATGCCAAGGGATAATCAACTTGAAATTGGTGAACATCTCGGAAAAATCGTGAAGCAATTACATAGTGTTCCGGTTGACGGAATCCGCTCCATGGAAACTAGCAAAGTTGGTTGGAGCCAATTTGTTCAGACGCAGATGGCATGTTGTGTTGAACATCATCGTACGAATAACTCGTTACCTGAACATCTGTTGGCACAGATACCCGATTATTTGGAAAGCGCAAGCCCACTGTTTTCCGGCAACCGTTTCCCTTGTATTATTAATAGCGATCTCACAAAAGATCACGTTTTATTGGGTCAGGTGGGAAGCCACTGGCAAATTACCGGGATAATTGACTTTGGCGATGTCGAGATCGGCTATCGAGATTATGAGTTTGTCGCGATTTACCTTGATGCTTTCGATTGTGATGTGGAGGTAATGCGTACCTTTTTGCAGGCATACGATTATCCCAATGGAGTTGACCCAAGATTTAATCAGCGCCTAATGGCATATTCAATTCTACATCGCTATCTCAATTTCAAGGACGTTGTTTTTTTGACGGAGAGATACGGTGACTTGGAGGGGATGGAAACGCTGGAGGAATTACAGCGGATACTTTGGAACATCTGAGGTATGAATCTGAAAATCCTGCAAGAAAATAGGAAAATCAGAATTTGCCAATAAAGAAGCCCCTTCCATTTCTGGAAGGGGCTTTCTGTATTTATACCCCCGACGGGATTTGAACCCGTGTTATTGGCGTGAAAAGCCAATGTCATTGGCCAGGCTAGACTACAGGGGCATCAGCATGAGCCGTACAGGAGTTGAACCTGTGACCTACTGATTAAAAGTCAGTTGCTCTACCAAACTGAGCTAACGGCCCTTAAGAAACGGAAATAATACCTAACTCGACATCGGATGTCAACCTAAAATGTGATTTTTTGCACAACAAATGTAACTGTAGGAGCGGGGCAACACCCTTTGCTGCCGAAAAATTTATTGCTGGACTTTCCACTGCTTGCGTTCAAGGGCGGGCGGTTGACACTAAGGCGCAACCTCAATTTAATTACGAGAGAACATGCCCATTCAGCATTACAATCTGATCTCTTTTTGGCCCGACAGAGATCATTGGAATAGGCACATCTAGAAATTCAGAGATGTAGGCGATATAGTTCTTGGCGTTTGTCGGCAAATCTTCGTACCGGCGAACTTCAACGAGTGATTGCTTCCATCCCGACATCCTTTCGTAGACAGGTTCGCACTCTTCAAGAACGCTCAGACTACTCGGGAATGTCGTCAAGGTTTCTCCATGCCGCTGATAAGCAACGCACACATAAATTTCATCAAGGTCATCCAAAACATCGATTTTCGTTAGAGCGAGACAGGTTAAGCCGTTGATCAGGGTTGCGTAACGTAGAGCAACCAGATCTAACCAACCACAACGTCGTGGCCTTCGCGTCGTTGCGCCATACTCTTTGCCAACCTGACGGACATGCTCGTCCAGATCGGGAGGCATTGCTGTCGGGAATGGACCACCGCCAACGCGCGTCACATATGCTTTTGAAACTCCAAGAATTTCATCAATGGCTCTAGGACCTACCCCAAGCCCTGTACAAACCGCACCAATAGTGGTGTTGGAGGAGGTGACATAGGGATATGTTCCAAAATCGATGTCTAACATTGTTCCCTGTGCACCTTCAAAAAGGATCTGTTTCCCATCTTTCATGGCGCGATTCAAAAATTCAGGGGTATCGATAACATGTGGTGCAAGCCGTTGAGAATATGCGTAATATTGTTCCAGAAGAGCGTGTTTATCAATTCCACCGCCGATTTGACTCAAGGCGTAATCTTTTGCCTCAAGATTAAAGTCCAGTTTCTTCCGAAAGAGATCAAACTCAAGTAGGTCTGCAACCCGTATTCCTGCATGACGGTTCATCTTATCGGAGTATGTCGGGCCAATTCCTCGCGAAGTTGTTCCAATTTTCAACCCACTGCCTAAATCATCCCACGACTCCATAATCTTGTGGTAAGGCATAATCAAGTGAGCCCGTGAACTAATCTTCAGGTTTTCGCCAACCTCAACGCCACGCTGTCGCAAGTGATCTATTTCAACGAAAAAAGTCTCTAAATTTATAACGACTCCGTTGCCAATCACATTTACCGTATTAGGACGCAAAATACCAGAGGGAATCAAGTGCAGGATAAACTCCTCTTGCCCGATAATGATTGTATGCCCCGCGTTATCGCCTCCCTGATACCTTGCGACAATATCTGCTTTCTCAGCGAGAATATCGGTGGTTTTCCCTTTGCTTTCATCTCCCCACTGAGCACCTAATATAACTGTATTCGGCATGATTTACGCCCTAACTAAATTTCTCTCTTAAAATATATATTTCAAACCACGGGACTCGCCCCTTCGGGTGTTCAGGGGCGGACAGGTTAACCTCCCCCGGCCCCTCCTTCGTAAGGAGGGGAGAGCGTGGGGCCGCATGGGTTCTCCCCTTTACGAAGGGGATCGTCAAGCCCGGAGACGATAGATAAATGGAGTATAGGTAATACTCCAGATGTCTTCTCTTGTTAGAGGGGGTTGGACAAAATGACTGACTTATTTAATTGTCAAGTTAAGCATTTTCTACAATACCAATCTTGCCGACCGATGCGCCGCTTGCGACCATTGGATACACCGGATGCGACCAGAAGATGCCACTTTCGGGCGCACGGATGACCTCTCGCGGATGACCGAAGGCATTACAAATCTCAGCAATAGGTTGATAAGCCTCGACACGATTGTATAACTTCACTTTGTAATATACGAAGCCGCCTTCATTGCTCAAGAGTGTAGCGAACCGTTTCACAATGACCTGACGCTCGGGGATTTCGACTTTGCCATCGATAAAATTATAGTATTTGAAAACATTTAGGACGCCACGGACCCCTTTCGCAATGCTGGTTTCATCCCAACCGTGACAGCCCCCTAACTCCGGGTCAATGGTTGGAATCCCAATTTCCGGTGCCGCTTGAGCGAGTTGTCCTTTGGGGCCTTTCTGATCCAAAATGTAACCAATATCGAAAACGCGAGCAAGTTCCAGGCAGGCATCATGTTGAGGATGGTTTTCGGCAACACGGACTCGGACTTCATCGATCATCGGATTAACCCCGCCTTGATGCAAATCAATACAGTAATCTGCCTGACGGATGGCACTATGAAACAAACGATGAGCGATTCGCTCACTAGATGTCCCACCAGGTTTCCCCGGAAAACACCGATTCATTTTCGTGTTATCAATAGGACTGTAGGCTTGTTTTGCATGGAAGGCGTGAAAGTTTACGATGGGAACAGCGATGATTCTGCCACGCAGATTTTCAGGACGAATCTGCCGCAGAATCTCATGAATGACGGCAATTCCATTCAGTTCATCTCCATCACTGATCGATTGCAGGTAGAGCGTCTTTCCCGATTGCATTCCGTTAACCAGGACAACTGGTAATCGGACAGGGGTTCCGTCTTGCATCGCTCCCACCTTCAAATGCCCCTCGGTTCTTTGTCCAGGTTCGGCTATCAATACGCCAACGACAAGTTTTTCCAGGCTCATGCTTTCCTTCAGATTTTGAGTTGATTGCAATTCCTCATTTACCCGGGTATTTTAACACTTCAGATCGGTTGTTGACAATATGGCAGTAGCGAAGTCGCTTCACTTCACGTCCCCTTGTGTCCATTCGCCATCGATCTGCCGCCACAGCGTTCCGGTTGGATTTTTATCACGGAGTTCAGAGGGTAACCGATGCTCGCGGATGTTATCGAAGCATTGAAGCATAGCAAACCGCAAGAGTGACGCAGGGATGCCGACAGAGGTAAAGCCAGGGTGGCCTGTTGAGGGATAGGGTCCCCCATGATTCATTGCGGGAACGACGGCAACACCCGTTGGCATTTTGTCGTTGAGCAACCGTCCAACTTTCCTTCTCAAAATCGGTGCAAGCCCATCATAAAGTGCGTCGTCAGAACCGTCTTGAGCGGTGTAAATGCAACCCGTCAAATTCCCTTCAAACGAGCTCGTAATTTCCTTCGCCTGCTCGACATCGTCCGCAACAACGGCGAGACTTTCATTTCCAAATGCCTCCTGCTGGAGTGCTTGGGGATTTTCCAAAAATTGACTTCCGCTCACTTGCAAAAGCGTATTCTGATAACTAAAGCCGATGCCACCTCCACTTTCGCCGCCGACAAGAAGTTCAGCACCTACCCCCGTCAATGCTTCTACACCCCCTGCGAGGTTATTGAGAACACCCTCACTGAGCAACGTCCCGACCGGGGCATTTGCGAATTTTTCCTTTGCCATGTCAAGGAAGCTATCTGTCGCTTCATCTTTTATGAGCAAGATGATTCCCGGGTTGGTGCAAAACTGCCCGGTTCCCAACAGGCATGATGTTAAGAATTCATCGGCGATCTCCTCCGCACGTTCTCTGAGCGCACCGGGCAAAATCGCTACCGGATTGATGCTGCTGAGTTCTAGATAGATCGGCTTGCCGACTTTATCCGCTGCTTCTTTAAGCACGAGTCCCGCCCGCCGCGAGCCGGTGTATCCCGTCGCTCCAATCAGCGGGTGAGAGACAAATCGCTTCCCCACCTCATGGTCTGTTCGATAAATTAACTGCACTGTCCCATCAGGCATTCCTGTTTCTCTGGACGCCTCAAACGCCTCCTCAGCAAAGATGCGCGTCGTTCCGGGATGCGAGGAATTCGCCTTTCCAATCACCGGATTTCCGGCAGCGATTGCCGCAGCAAAGTCACCGCCAGAGATGCTATTGAACGCAAATGGAAAGTTGTTTGGTCCAAAGATCGCAACGCCTCCCTCTAGCGCTGCATACATGGATCGGATGTCTGTTTCCGTATCGATCGTTAGAAGTGCCCAAGATTGGTCGCGAGCTGCCTGCGCTGCTTGCCGCAACTGATTGGTTGTGCGAGGTAACTCAATTCCATTCAGCCGTGTCTCTTTCGGATACGATGTTTCGTTATGCGCCATCTCAACCAGATCTTCTCGTCGCGCTTCAATCCGATCAGCGTATTGTTCTAAAAATTGCGCTTTGGTTTCCGGCGAAACGTTCAAAAGCTGTTCGGACGCTTCCGACGCCGTAACGACAGCCGCTTCAACATCCTTAATCGAACTAACGGGATAGATTTCCCCTGTGGGCTGCTTGGTCTGTGGATTGGTGGGGTGAAATTCTCCGACCGTATCGGCGGGCCTCCACTCTCCAGCGATTAATACCGGTTGGGCCTGATTTGGCATCGTCTGTTTTCTCCTTTTGAAAGTCAGATTTGCGTATGATGGCTAATTATATACCTTCTCGCGAATGCTGTCAAGGTACACAATTTTTAGACCAGGATTATTTAAGCAAGGTTGAAAGACGAAAAACAGAGGTCGTCGCACGACTAATCCTTATTCCCAGAGTCTGTGTTTTCCACCAGGGACCTTGCGAAGGCTGTGCATGCGTTCCGGCTACGGTTCGTATGGTGATATCCAGCTATTATGATGAACCTACCGAAAAACCTCATCGAGACGCCAAACGAGTCTAAGCGCATCTGACCAACCTGTTTTGGCGAAAATATCCAATAGATTCAGCAGGTCTTCCAAGCCTTGTCCATCGCGCACTTCGTTCCCGTGGTCTGCAAGGACGGTTTCGACGAATTTGACGACATCCGCAACCGCAAGGGAATCGAGATTATAACCGAACCGTTCACTTGACCTTGCGACACTCTCGGCTAAATGCAAAACCTCTTTTGGATGGCAGCTCAGAAAACTCGTTAGGAGTTGCATGAAATGGTGTGCCGTCGGCGCGAACATGACGCCGTTTTCTTCGTCTAGCGCGAAAGCAATGACCTGTTCCATCAGCGGCTTTACTTCATTGTAGAAGCGACAGCGCAACTCGTCCGAAATTCTCTCTGTTGGTTTCTCAGACTGATCTCTTTCGTAAGCAACCTCAAAGTAGAGACGCATGATAACCTCATCAATCACTTTGTAGGTGTCATGTAACTTTTTCTCTGCTTCCTCAGTCCAACGCCCTTTGAAAGTCGTGCACAATTCCTGAACTCCACTGGAAACCACGTCAATCACTTTTCCCAACCATGCAATGGCTCGTCGAGCCGTCAGGTATCCTTCAGGCGTTTCGAGGTTCTTCGGGGTGACGTAATCTTTCATGACCCGAAACACGGAACGATTCAGGGCGTTAGCGAACTGGATTGGGTCTTTGAAAAAGGTCTCTTCGATTGTTTTCAACGCCCACGGATTTTCACGACTGATAGCCAACCACATCAGCAAATCGATAAATGGGTCCGCTGGCTCTAACCTTTCGGTAGGTGGCGGTGTGTGTTTGAGTAGCTTATCCATGACGCGGGTCGTCTTGTCTTCTTCTTCCTTCCCTCTTGCGACGACCTGAGCCAATGTGAAGTAGATGTATTTTTGCACGACGCGATTCGTTTCATGAGTTGCCCTGTCGTCAACGATGTGCCAAAATCGCGATGGTGCTTTTTCGTAAAGCCGGAATAACTCCATCGCTGCTATCATTCGAACAGACGGCACAGAGTCACTAGCAAGTGACTCGACTGCGTCTAAGATTTCCGCATCAGGTTGGCGAACTGTGAGTCTTAGTAGCCCACGGGCGGCTTCATGTCGTGGAAACGGAGAATAACCTGAAGAATTGAATTGAGCATCGCGTTGGGGGTCTGGCTTAGGCAGTTCATGCGTTGCACCATGTAGAAGCACTTGGCGGCAAAAAGCGAATAGGTTACTCTCAGGATTATCAGCAACCCGACTGAGGATTGCCACGCAAGCGGTCAGCTTATACCACAGTGAATCGATCACCTCTTTATCTGCCTCCGTATTCCTATTTATGGTGGTGTCTGCCTCCTGTAACCGAGGCAGAATCGATTCAGCCGCTTCTTCAGTTGGGTCGTCGTTGAGCCAATCTGACTTGAATTTATCCAGAGGTCCAAAAAAGCGTTGTAATTCTTGATTTTCTGGCGTGGTCGTGTCAACGCCCTGTTCTTGAAGCCACTTTTCTTCAGAATAGGCTTCTGACCAAGAGCTAGAACTAACCAGAGGGCGATTCTCAGGCACTCGATCAACCCTCTCCATATCTTCTCTGATTTCCTTAGCTTCTTTCGTTTGGAGCAAGTCCTGCGGTATGCTTGCTAGGAGCCGATTTCTTCGACGTTCAAGGAATTCGTGGTTATCCTCATCAGTGGCTTCTCCGGAAAGTGCCATGATGGTCTCTTCAATCTGACGAAGTTGATCTGGCGTAAACTCTGACGCAGCGGATTCTAAAAAGAGACCAAGTTCGTGAAGGGTATCTGCTCCCATCTGTATCGGTTTCGCGATGCAAAGTTCAAACAGGAGTGGGGTGAAAACCTTGGGAAACTGTGCCGCTGTCTTCAAAAGTCGTTTCCAGAAGAACGCAACCCACACGTTATCACGAAAAACGTCGAGCAGTGAATCGAGAAGCGGAAGCGAACTTTGTGATGAAGCCAATTCGACGATGAATCTGAACAACTCATCCGCCATTTTAATCGGCTCATCCCGGTACTCTTGTTCATCAAACATGTAGCTATCGTCAGGAACGTAATGGGCGGTGTTTCCACGGAATTCGAACGTCTCTATCAAATCTTCGAGAGTTACACTTTCTTGGACGTATCCGGCGATATGTGCTCTAATAATGAAGAAATTCAAGCTTCGAATCGCCGCCTGTGTTGCCAGTTGTGGAGCAACACGGAGAAAGCTGGGAAAATGCTTCACCAGCCGATATTGGCACATGCTGTAGTCCTGACGGCGAGTGCTTGTTAACGGTAGAATGAACCCACCAATTATGTTTGTCTTCTCATCGCTGGTCTCATAGTGGGTGAATACCGTAAGATAAGTGGAAACGACAAACTCCGGGTCATGCGACCAAATCTTGTCAATATGCTCGGTCAACCACGTCAGAAAGTTTATCGGGAAATTGTCTTCCTGCGTCAGTACCAGAACCTTTTCGAGAAGTGTTCGAGAGGCATCGACATTCGTGCCATACGTTTTGGCGACCAGCGGTACTGCCCAATAACTACCAAGCCGATTATACCAATCATCATCACTCGTTTTTCTCTCTTGCCAAACCCAGCCAAGTAACCGCCGGGCAACTCGCCCACAAGCGTCATGAATGACGGACGTGTTTTCCGTCTTCATCGATCGTTCAACAATATCCGAAGTTAGGGTTGCTAAGTCCCATGCAAAGTCCGCGTGCAAGTGCGTGGAAACACGGTCGAAAAAAACGCTCCAGAGTATGTCACGCTCGATTTGTAGTGCATGGAGTGCTTGCAGAAGCCGCTTCATCGCCTCATTTGCAATCTCTTCCCTGTTCTGTAGTTTATCAAGGAGCGGTGTCAGTTGTGCAATATCGTGTGCCTCATTTGCAATGACGCTTGTCGGAATCAATCGAGCAAATAGACGTAAATGTACCACAGATTGATTGCTTGGTAAAACATGCCAGAAAGCCTTCCAGAAACTTTCGGGGGCGTCGTACCAGAGACGAGTAAAGAAGTAGGTCAGGCTCGGGCGAAGAAAGAGCGGACGCGATGGGTCTTCTAACACAAAGGTTTCGAGTTGTCTGGGGTCGTCTTCAATGAGCAAGACGCTAATCGCGTAGTCAAAGAGAATATTGTGAGAAAAGGCAATCCGTTGTCCGGTCGAAGAGACCTTTGCCAAGATTTCATCACTCAGGAGATTATCCCAAGCTGTTCGTCTCGCAGGTTTATCGAGGCAAAGATCTTCATAAACGTCGTCCTGCCGGACGGTCAATGAACGTTCATTGACCATCCAGCGTGCGACTTGTGTGAGAACGAACAGACGGTCTAATTCATTGTTTGCAGCCTCGATTCGTCGTTGCCAAAACAAACCGAGTAACTGGACTTCAGAATGAATCTGACTAAAATCGGGAACGTGCTGTGATGTCTTTAGAATCCTTTCCAGTAGCCAGAGATTGAACGGGTTTGCAAGGAGGTGCTTGAAGTCCTGAGAGCCAGAGTTGTAGATGGATTCCAGATGCGGAATCTGATCAAAGGCTTGTCGAATCTCGTCCTCATTCAAGGGTGGAATTGTGAAATGTCGGCACAAAATGCCTTTGCTATGGTATTGGGTTAGATCGTCATCCGATGGACTGCCAAACAGGTCTAAGAGTTCTTGTGATTTCTTTGCGTCATAGGTTCGTACCGTAACGACGACATTCCATAGCCCGTTGAGTTCTTGAATTGCACGTCCAATCAGGCGTAGAAAGCATTTGCGCGTCTGTTCATTTCGAGCGGCATCGAAAGCGTCAAACAGTAAGGTTGCTTTCTTGTGTGAAACAGGAACGGATTTCAACTTTTCAATCAGATCGCCTTCGTATGACAACTCTCTCTGCAAATCTTCGTTAGTGCCATCTCCGAGTTGGTCAATGGGTAAGAGGAGATGCGGTATTCCGGCAGATTTTAGGCTTCGGCGGAGTTCTTTCAGCAGGTATGTTTTCCCAACACCCGGACTACCGATAATCACGCCGTTTCCTCGTGAGGCGAAGTCCTGTAGGTCATTGAGTAGTTTCTCGCGATTAATTCTCATCGTCAATTTTTCCCTCCATACGTTGGTTCGCCTGTTCTAGCCAATCCAATGATTCTCGTTTCTTGTCGGCTAGTTGAGTATAAATTTGAGTTCCTCGATCTCCAATGTACACTTGATCCGCATGAATTTCACCGAGGATTTTCGTTTCTCTTGATGGTATGGTTCCCAGCAAGTCTGTAGCACCGCATGCTTCGGCAATTTCAGCGACGATACGTTCCAAACCTCGATGTGATTGGTCAAAATCCTCGTAGAATACAGTGCAAACGCCATACTCGCTTTTCAATCTTTCCGCCTTTGCTTTTGAGTCCTCGGCATTTTTAGGAGAGATACTCATAATTGCGAAGTGAATGGATTTGTCCCATCCCCACAAGTCTGCGCTGACAGTTTCTAACATCTTGTTGAGATAGGGGTCGCTCATGCTGAAACCGACAAAAACGACGCGGCGAGTGGCTAAAACAGACCACAACAATTTCCGATGGAGCGTCCACCTGTACTCACTTTCTTGGTGCTGACCCGCTTGCCCAACAAGTAGGCCATAAGCCTCGGTATAGTCCTTAAAGCTCAAAATAATGCTCTGCGGATTCCTATACCATCCATGTAGGTGCGCAATCCGTTGCGGTATTTGTCGGTCATTATTCCTCGCTAACAGGAATTCATGAACGAGTCGAGGGGGATCTTTGCCAATCACCAAGGGAGTTTCAT
>JADFGN010000062.1 GCA_022567695.1 Candidatus Poribacteria bacterium
CGATCCGGATCGGACGGTGAAAGGTGACGCCGGACAGCGCGTAACACTCAGTGCCCGGTACACCATCATGGAAAACGGCTCCCTTGAGTTATTCTATTGGGCGAACATTGAGAATGAAGACCGTGACGAGGAGACAGAAGATCGCCAACTCCAAGGGACAGATCAGCTCATCTTGATGTCACATTTCTGGTTCTAAGTATCGGGCCGCGAAATCTGTAGATGGCGCCCCCTACAAATAGAGCGAAATAAGTGCCAATTTTGACACTTTTGCCATTCTGGGTAACAGTGAAGCATCCAGATCCTTCATTGCGTTCAGGATGGCAGAACGTCTGTCTACGTCCCGTGCGAAATCGGAGAAAGAGAGAAGATGAATGGATACTTCAATCAGCGCAATACTGGGTCTTGTTTTTCTAGGTCTGGGAACTGCCGCTGTGTTTTTGATGTATAAGTTGTGGGGCTACCCCTTCGATCATGAAACACGCACAAGTTCTGCTCCCAAATCGTTGATGCTCATACACCGTGCCATCGGCTATGCGTATGCAACACTTTATGTCTTTATGATGTGGCATATGGTACCCCGCCTGTGGAACTACCAGGTTGAGCTACCGCCTCGTACAGTTGCACACCTGATGCTTGGTATCACGATTGGTGTCTTACTTCTCATCAAAATTACCATCCTCCGCTTCTTCAGACATTTTGAGGAGACGATGCCATATCTTGGAAGCATGCTATTGATATGCACTTATCTATTGATTGGTTTGTCGGTGCCTTTCACCTTGCGGGAACGTGCCTTGCGTACTGGACGACACGTCGGAGGTAATGTTTACAGTGATGCGAGTATAGAAAGGGTGTCTACCCTCCTGAAAACAGCAGGATTACCGCCTGAAGCACCACTTGATAAACTGGCTTCCAAGCGGAAACTCCGTCAAGGTCGCGTAGTGCTGCTATCTCAATGTGTCCAATGCCATGATTTGCGAACCATCTTAGCACGTCCGCGTACCCCACCAGATTGGGTAAGGACGGTTGAGCGCATGGCGATAAAGCCAATTATCGGCATGCCTATTGATGAAGAAGATCAATGGACTGTATCCACATATCTCATTGCTATTACCCCCGATCTGCAAATTTCAGCGAAGCGACAAAGACAGCGGCAACTTGAAGTCAGTCGTACTCAGACCGCTTTGCAAACTGCTTTTACTACGTCTACATCTGAAGCCTCGGAGGGAACGAGTTACTCTCCTGAAGCCGCAGAGGAGCTTTTTTCAGATGTCTGCTCCCAATGCCATGAACTCTCAGAGGTTGACAATGCACCACCGACATCGGAAGAGGAGACCCAAGACCTCATCGTCCGCATGATCGAAAATGGACTCTACATTGAAGAGGATGACATTGAAATCATCGCTCGGTATCTGAATGAAACTTATGTCGGTGAAAGATGAGCTGGAATGAGCAAAATCGATTCATTCCCATGCCACTCCTTGAGCGCATCGATAACCCCTTGCATGTCCTTCGGCATCGACGCTGAAAACGACAATTTTTCATTTTTCTCGGGATGGTCGAACCCCAGCGTGTGCGCATGTAATGCTTGACGATTGAGTTGCTCGAGAGCTTCTTTCACCGCAATAGATGGTGCATCGAGTATTGCCCTGCGTTGGCCGCCCCCATAAACAGCATCCCCAGCGACCGGATGTCCAATGTAACTCAGGTGAACACGAATTTGATGGAGCCGCCCTGTCTCTAAGACCAACTGAAGCAGCGCAAATCTGCCGTAAACTTCCAAAATACGGTAGTGCGTAATTGCCCGCCGTCCATGTGTTTGCACAATAGTCATCTTCCGGCGATCTCGGTGGCTTCTGCCGATGAGCGTGTTAATCGTTCCAGCTTCCCTTTCTGGTACGCCACAGACTACAGCGAGATAGTGTCGGTTAGTGGTGTGGGCTTCAAATTGGGCGGAGAGGCATCGATGGACGTAGTCGGTCTTGGCAACGACGAGCACGCCAGAGGTATCTTTGTCAAGTCGATGAACGATACCCGGACGTTCAACCCCACCTATACCCGACAGATCTTTACAGTGCGCCAACAGCGCATTGACAAGCGTTCCTGAATTGATGCCGCTGGCGGGATGAACAATCATGCCGGGAGGTTTGTTGATCACGATGAGGCTAGAATCTTCGTAGAGAATGTCGAGCGGAATGGGCTCGGGATGTACAGTTTCTAGTGGGCGGGACTTGGGGAGGACAAGTGTAATTTGGTCACCCTCCCGAAGTTTGTAGCTCGGCTTGCTGCCTTTAGCATTGACCGTCACAGCGCCGGAACGAATCAGTTTCTGAATGTATGTTCGGGACAATTGAGTGGCATGTTGCGTTTCCAAAAATCGATCTAATCGAATCCCAACTTGCTGTGGTTCAACGCAATAGGTGTGGACGTTTCCCATATCATCGCCAATCTTCGTTTGGAAGCCTTAAAGCAACATCTTTGCACGCCATTTTCGGCCCACCCCAAAACCTCAGACCTGAGCATGCCGCAAACTTTAAAATACGAACCGCTATATCACATCGAGAATCAGTCTGTCATCCAACTTTGTTGATTATATCACAGATTGATGATCTGGTTCTATGCTATAATGCAAATTAACTGAACTCATTGGTAAAGGAGAAGGTATTACATGAAATGGCGTGTGCTCTTTATCCTCTCCGCAGCGGAGCTACTCGGTATGGTGCTGTGGTTTTCCGCATCCGCCGTGACACCTGCATTGACCGCAGAATGGCATTTGACTGATGCCAGCAGCGCATGGTTGACTATGTCCGTACAAGTCGGGTTTGTCGTCGGTACACTTCTCAGTGCGCTGCTGAATTTATCTGACATCTTCAATGCTCGCTATCTCTTTGCAGTCAGCGCATTTGTTGGAGCGGTGTTCAACGGCGCAATCGGTATCTTCGTCGATAGTATTGGGCAGGCTCTCATCCTTCGCTTTCTCACTGGTCTCTGTTTGGCGGGCGTGTATCCGCCAGGCATGAAAATTATGGCAACGTGGTTCAAGGCGGGGCGAGGAATGGCAATCGGTATGTTGGTGGGGGCATTGACGGTTGGATCGGCTTCACCTCACCTGTTGAAGGTCATCGGCAGTCCAAATTGGCGGAGTCTGATGGTCGTGGCTTCAATCTCGTCGATTATCGCAGGTGTGATGTGTTTAATCTTCGTGAAAGATGGGCCTTACCAAAGCAAAGGTGCAAAATTTGATTGGCGGTTCATCGGCAGGGCACTCGGCGATCAAGGCACGCGGTTAGCGAATTTCGGCTATTTAGGGCACATGTGGGAACTGTACGCAGTGTGGACGTGGATACCGGCTTTTCTCCTGGCAAGTTTCGAGACGAGCGGTATCGCGGCTGACACCGCTGTGACGTGGGCGGCTATAGGCGCGTTTGCCGTAATCGGGATTGGCGGAGTTGGCTGTGTCTTCGCTGGAGTGATCGCCGATCGCTACGGGCGAACAACGATTACCATCCTATCAATGCTCATCAGCGGGACGTGCTGCATCATCGTGGGGCTGCTGTACGGTGGATCGCCGGTTGCGCTCCTGATCCTTTGCCTCATCTGGGGATTTGCTATCGTCGCCGATTCCGCCCAATTCTCAGCGACTATCACCGAGTTGGCGGAACCGGAATATGTCGGAACCGCTTTGACGTTACAGACATGCTTGGGTTTCACCCTGACGCTTGCTTCGATTCGCCTCATGCCTATCTTCGTTAATCAGGTCACCTGGCGTTGGGCATTTTCGCTGTTGGCAATCGGTCCAGTTTTCGGCGTCCTGTCGATGTATCGTCTCAAGTTGTTGCCTGTTGCGGCTAAGATCGGTGGAGAAAAAAAGTAATTGCCTCATTTCTTCGTTGACGAAAGACGGAAGGCATCCTATGGAAGTGCCGCAAGGGCCGCCAGCAATGCTTTGATGTAACCGATAGAGTACGCCAATCCAGTATCTCCTTCTAGGCGTGGGATATGGTCAGGGTTCAGACAGCCGTCAAAACCGACCTTACGGAGTTCGAGGATGAGCTTGAACATATTCATATCTCCGTCGTCGAGAAGCACTTCCTCGAAAGCACCTGCTGTAGCGAGGCTACCCCTAACGTTACGGAGATGAACCATGAAAATTCGCCCTTTCCGACCGTAGTTATTAATCTCGTCTAAAACGAGCGGTGTACTTCCAGCCTCCGCCCGAGTCCCGCAGCAATAAAGGTAACCGACGTTTTTACTTGGAAAGGCGTCAATGACGCGATGAAAGCCAAGGCTGCCTAAAGGCGTGTCAGGATTGGGAACATCGGACGGGTGAATTGCTAACTTCACACCATACTCTTCAGAAATCGGAACAAGCCCAGTGTAAATTTCGCAGAATCGCTCCCACCATTCATCAAGTTCCTCCAGCGTTGGTGTCTCCGGTGGATTTTTCATTGCAGTCCGGCTTTCGCCACGCGAGGTGTATCCGCCGCGATGAACGGAACGGTATCTGGTCATCAGATAATCGAAAGTATCACCCGCGAATCGTTGCCTCGCAATCGGAATTCCCGCTTCTCCAAAAACCCGCAGCGCGTGACACGTATTCTCAAGTTCCTTCTCACCACCTGGCAAACTTTTCATAAACTTTTCAGTGATATTCGGCAGTGTGACACGGTTGATGTCCAATCCCCAGGACCGAATCTTCTTTTTAATTTTGAGCAGTTCATCAAGGTCGGGGTACCCTTGTTCGTCTACTCCGGGAAACGAGTTGCCACCGCCAAAATCGATACAGTCCGCTCCTAATTGGGTGACCTGTCTTAGATACGTATCAGAGAGACCGCCATCCCAGACGGATATTTTCATCATTTTCTAACCTCCAGTTGTCGAAAAATTCGCCCGCCATGTTGTGTGCTAAGACCTGTCTCATTTTTGCACCAATTTGTGCAACGTGTTGCGAATACGATACAAATTGAGGACGATTTTAACGCCGTTGTCAACTAATTTTTGAACCCGCCGTTTTCCAAATACGAATTATACTTTGACTCCAGGGTCTTCATGCGAGAAGATGGGATCAAACGTAGAGCTATAAAATTGGTTTCCCTTGGAACTTTTTGCATAATCTGGGGTATAAAAATAGCAACCGTTTTCCGGTGCCGACATCCTTTCGAGTTCTTGGCGTTAAACTTGCTATATTGATTCATCAAGTCGCAAACCGGATTCAGTGTAAATTGACTAGCTAAGAACTCTCAACCGTATGTTCCGACTGTAATCGTGAGAAGAGCTTGAGGTAGGTAAAAAGGAGAAACAAAAATGAAACGCACCAAACTGTACGTCAGTACCCTTCTGGCGATTTTCTTGATTGCCGGATTGACCCATTCCAGCGTTGCAGAGGTTGAAACTATCAAAGTTGAGCTTTTCAGCTTCGTCACACATGACGATGCACGGCAGATTCGACGGTTATTGGAGCCGTGGGCAAAGCCAGAAGATGTGAAATTTTACCCTGCAGTGGATAAAAAAGGACGCAAACGCCACTTTACCACGGTGGTTGAAATTACTCCACGCAGAGATAATAAATACCGGGAAACCCACACCTTCGACATTTATAACATCACACGCCAACTAAAAGATAACCGTTTCCGAGGAAGTCAGGCCCCTAGCAGTTCTCGGGTTCTCAAAAGCGAAGTGACAGTGTCAGGCGAGCTTTTCGCACATATGGGATGGTCACGGAGTTACATCCGAAACGTCCCGTTCTGGAGACGTTGGCGTGGTAATACATCAGCAGTTAATCATGCAATGGTCGCCGGGAGTTGGGACCAAAAGATCGTTTTCGGTGATAATGATGATTTCGATCGACTCCGTCAAGAAGCCGGTGAGAGTGGTCGAGGCGTCAGAGTTACAGGGAAGATCGCTGGTTTCGATGGCCCCTATCCTGTGATGTCTGTTAATGAATATCACCTTGAACGTATCATTGAACCTGAAGAAAAGGCTGAAACAGAAGAAAAAAAGAAACAGCCTTCTTACGACTATCTAGAGAAAACTCCTGAAACGAAAACAGATAAATAACCCCGCCCGATAATTCATTGTCTTTTCATAGGTGAGCATTCTCGGCTCTTGCAATGAGCATTAGAGAATACTCACCTTTTTTATGCCAAGCCTTTATGGCAACAATTGCACCTTGATTGAATTCTGCGCCTCTTGAACCATATCAAATGCTTTGACATATTCATCCAATGGCAATTGATGGGTAACGATATGGCTTACATCGATCAAGCCACGATGGATGTAATCAATGGCGAGCGGGTAAGCGTGCGGTCCAAGATGGGCACCGTGAATGTTGAGTTCCTTCGTGTCACCAATAATTGTCCAATCCACGGTGACCGGTTCGCGCATCACGCTGAATTCGACAAATGTTCCTGCCTTTCGAATCATCTGAAGTCCCTGCTCAACGGCACTTGGATGCCCTGTTGCTTCGATATACACATCGCACCCGTAGCCCTCCGTTAAATCCAGAACACATTGAACGGCGTCTTCTTGGCTCGGATTGATTGCTATATCGGCGCCGAGTTTCTTTGCGATCTCCAGTCGATTATCCACAAGGTCTACGGAAATTAGCAGACCGGGATTTTTCAGCCGCGCTGCACCCACCATTCCAAGTCCAAGCGTTCCCGCACCAGCAATGACAACAACATCGCCAAACTCAATCTCCCCCCGTTGAACGGCATGGATCGAACAGGAGAGCGGCTCGATCATCGCTGCATTAGCAGATGAGATGTCTTTCGGCACTTTGTGAATCAGTGACCTCGCAGGAAACTTCATATATTCCGCCATCCCGCCATGCACGACATGTTGAAACCCGTAGATGTTATGAACTTGGCACAGCCAATATTTTCCAGTCAGGCAGTAACGGCAATTCCAGCATGGAACAATCTGCTCTGAAATCGCAATGTCACCAAGTTCAAGCCCGAATTTTTCCGCAGCCCCCGCTCCGAGTTGCACGACCTCACCGATAAACTCATGACCGGCGATCACGGGGCCATCGACATAAGGTTTACGATGCTCATCCCCCCAGAAAAGCGGCGCCCCTGTGTAACACTTCATATCGCTCGCACATACCCCACACATTTGCACTTTGATGACAACCTCACCGGCATCTGCTTGTGGTGTTGCAACCTCCTCTAAGCGATAGTCCCACGGTCCATGACACATAACCGATCGCATCGTTTTGGGCAATTGGACCACTGACGACATATAGGTATCCCCCTGATGTGAAACTTAACCTTTCAGTCCATCGATGAAACACCGAGATGGACGGAGCAAGACCGGAGCGGAGTCGATAAAATATGACAGGAAACATAGATACCTCTGACATCTTGCATCGTTTGGCATCCTTGTCCCCTTGAACACTTATCGTAAAACGATCTCCCGATTTCTCTTCTTCTACGCCGCTTTGCTCTGGCTTACTCGGCGGGCTTTTGCATGGTCTCTGGCAATCCCCACATCAAGGTCGATCTGCGGATATTTGGAAATGCCCAGGTTGATTGCATGCGCAGTCTCCAATTCAAACCCCCACCGAATCCAATCCGCGATCTCTGATTCGTCAATTTGCCCCGCAGCAATCACCTTCATAATGCTAATTCCTTTGCCGCGCTCGTTGGCTCGCTTAATATATTCGAGGTGTCGAACCAGACTACCTTCTAGCATTCTACCCTCTTTGTTTGCCGTCGTCAGAATCACCTGAATCTCTGGATGATCGATGACGGCATCCATGACCGGACCGGTATGAAGATGCGTCGAGCAACCGACGACACGGACCAATCCCTCGCGCTTCGCATCCAAGAGCGCCTTAAATGCACCTTCGCGCGATTGCAGGTCTTCGGGCGAGGAAACTCCATGTAGCAACAGGACATCAATATAGTCTGTCTTCATTTCGCGTAACGAACGCGAAATGCTTTTCCGAGCACCTTCGTAATCCTTTGCCGTAGTTTTGGTCTGGATGACCACTTGGCTTCGATCCATGCCATCCAACCCCGCCCCAACATGAGGCTGACTCCCGTATCCTTCGGCGGTATCCCAAAATGTGATGCCGCAATCAAAGGCTGCTCGGAGTAGTTTGCCACCCTCCTCATAACTCGCACAAGCATTCTTGAGATGCCCCGCCCCGAAGCAGAGCCGTGAGATTTCGAGTCCTGTTTGACCGTATTCAAGACGTTCCATTTTGTCCTCCTTTATAATTTTACGGACACAGAATAACTGAATTACGATTGAAATGCAAGGCTTTTTTGAACGCTACCACTTTTAGGTTGGCAACGGGTTAATTTTCGGTTATAATTCGATCCACGATAAACAACCTTATTTTTAGAATTTGTACTGGCAAAACATAGCAATGCCCCGATAATGATGTGCAACACGTTACTAACCACTACACTAATTTGAAGAATTGAAATCAAGGAGGCCAATGATGTCAAAACTCAACACACCATCAGATATTACAGCTTTTCTCCAAGATAAAGGATATACTGCCACGGAGCAAGATTCACTTCTTGTTATCCAAGATGAAGATGGCGTCAATATTTTCGCGGTTATCGATGAATCACAGATCGAGTTCATGGTAGACCTATGCGGGTTGAATCAACTCGATCAAAAGAAGTTGGAGGAGATCTACGAAAAAATCCTCGACGAAAACACTGAGATGCTTCCAAGTTGCTTCGGGATAGATTCAGACGATCCGGACGATAAACGAATCGTTTTGGTCGATAGCTTGGCGGTAGAGAATCTGGCTGCGAATGAACTCCTTCTTTCATTAGATTCTCTCACTGTAAACGTTGCCACTGCTCACGAATTGCTGTTACCATACCTTAAGAAAGGAATTTAAACAACGAACGGAGGTAAACTATAATGGAAACATTGACTCAAGAAAAATGTGTGGCTTGCCGTCACGATGCACCGCGGGTTACACACGAAGAAATCAAGGAACTCAAACCGCAGATTCCCGATTGGGAATTCATCGAACGCGACAGCATCAAGCGGTTAGAATACACATTTTCGTTTTCAAATTTCGTCGAGGCGTTGGCGTTTACCAATAAAGTTGGTGAACTGGCAGAATCCGAAGGACATCACCCTGCGATCCTCACCGAATGGGGTAAGGTCACGGTAACGTGGTGGACACACAAGATCAAGGGTTTACATCGAAATGACTTTATTATGGCGGCGAAGACCGATCAGCTTTATTCATAGACATAATTTTGATCTGTCGCATTCATGGTGGTATACATTCAGAGAAATATCATGAGACTCAATGGCAAGCTAGCTTTAAGTGGGAAGAGTGTAGAGATTGAGGTTTGTGGAGAAAAAGTCCAATCCCTGCGCGAAATCAAATCAACCAATGATGAGATCTGGATTGCCCCGCCCCTAATCGATATTCAAGTCAACGGCTTCGCTGGTTACAACCTCAACGCCGAAGACGTAACGCCAAACGATGTCAATCGTATAATCCGTTCGCTTTGGAAGGTGGGAACGGGATTTCTGTGTCCAACAGTGACGACTGGTTCTTTCGAGCGAATGGCGAAATCACTTGGAGCCATTATCACGGCATGCGAGGATGCAGAGATTGATCGATCTGTTGTCGGGATTCATGTTGAAGGTCCGTATATCTCTCCTGAAGATGGTCCCCGAGGCGCACATGCCAAGCAGCATGTCAGGAAGCCGGACTGGGATGAATTTCAACGGTGGCAGGAAGTTGCGGATGGGCAAATCTGTATGGTCACCCTCGCGCCTGAAATCGAAGGCGCGATTCCTTTCATTGAGAAGTTGAGGGCAAACGATATTATCATTGCATTGGGACACACCAACGCCACCAAAGACGATATTGATGCCGCAATCAAAGCCGGCGCACAACTCTCGACACATCTGGGTAATGGTGCTCACGCCCTTATCCCGCGCCATCCAAACTACATTTGGGAACAACTCGCCGCCGATGAATTGTGGGCAAGCCTTATTGTCGATGGACATCACCTCCCACCTTCTGTCGTCAAGTGCATGATGCGAGCAAAAGGACTTTCCCGGTGTGTCCTCGTCAGCGATGCTGTATTTTTGGCGGGGATGCCGCCGGGACGGTATCAATTCACCGATCGAGAAGTGGAACTCACGCCAGATCGGTGCGTCCGATTGGTCGGTACTGATTATCTGGCAGGTTCAGCGATTGAGTTGGTAAGGGGCGTTGAAAACAGCGTGCGCTTTGCTGGCATTTCTCTTGAGCAATCGATCGCGCTTGCGACGAACCAACCGGCACGATTGCTTGGCATCACGGATAGGGTTGATATTGATGAGGGTCGGGAGGCAAACCTGATTGTGTTTCGTTGGGATAAGTCGGCATGTCAAATCGATCTGATAATGACCATGCTCGGCGGTGAAGTGGTCTATCAAAACAAAATCGAGTCCAAAGGGTAATTCACAATTTTATAAAAGAGGAAAGCGAATGGGCAAAAACAATCTTTTGGAACGAATTAGCGTGCATTCCAATATCTGTCATGGAAAACCGTGCATCAAAGGCACACGCATCATGGTTTCTGTTGTTCTGGATAATCTTGCAGAAGGAGCCACAAAGGCGTCGATCTTGAGGGAATACCCGACACTCCGACCTGAAGATATTAAAGCAGCAATAGCGTATGCGGCAAAGCTGGTACGTGAGGAGGAGATGATTCCACTGATGGAGGTTGCGGATTGAATGTTAAATTGGACGAAAATCTGCCTAACTCTTTCTCGAAACATTGAGATTCGCACTAACCATTGTTGATGAAATACGCATTCGCAGTAGACGAACACCATTGGACGCTTGAGTGCTCTAAACTAATCTCACCTCGGATGGGCTTGCCATGAGTATGTTTCGTGAGCATTACGTCGGCGGATTGATTGCCTACACTTCATTTTTCGGTGTCTCGTTTGGTGCATCGCTGATTGGCCATTACGCCTTACAACAGTCAATCGACTGGAATCCAACGATTTCCTTCGATCTGCGAAAAGTTGGAGCCTGCTTCGTTATCGCGGTACTCTCCGGATTGTGGCCCGATGTAGACATCAAAAGCAAGAGCCAAAAAATCTGCTATCGTATTTTTATTATTTTAAACCTCATCTTGATTTTTAAGGGGGACCTCCGCGAATCAGCCCTCCTTGGTTTGTTTGCAATGCTTCCACTGATCGGTAAGCATCGCGGCTGGACGCATTCTAAACTGACAATGCTCCTGCTACCCGGAATCTTTCTCCTCCTGCCAATCTATTTTCAACCCGATGCGTTTGATCGAAGCGATCTCCTGTCAACGAATAATGTGAATCTGATTAAGAGTGGGCTCCCCTTTTATACAGCGAGTTTAATCGGATACGCAACACACCTGCATCTGGACGGTATTCTGCTGCGCTCTCGAAAGGCGCAACGACGGAAAGCGAGATCGAGTTAAAGATCTTACTGTTGTGCGGAAAGAAAATAAGGCATGCTTAACAAGTGTTATAAAAAATTGAACAACTTAACGAGTGTGTGGTATAATTCTAAAGGGAAGAAAAATGAAACAAGGTCAACGAAACTTCGGTGGGGATTGGACGACAGAAAAGTTAGAGCGTGTACGCAAATACCTTGCTGCATATACAACGATTATGAATAAATACCCCTTTCATTTTGCGTACATAGACGCTTTTGCCGGTACAGGGTATCGGAAGCTCAAGCAAGATGAAAATCCAAATGAGTTGATGTTTCCTGAAATAGCCGAGCAGGAAGTACAGGATTTTCTGGAGGGTTCTGCAAGCACGGCGCTTCAAGTGCAACCGAGATTTCAAAAATACATTTTCATTGAAAAAGACGAAAATCGGTCCTCTGAATTGCAAAATCTCAAAACGGAATTTCCATCACTTCAGAACGATATTGAGTTGGTCCAATCTGATGCTAATGCATATTTGAAAGATCTATGCCTGAATCGAAACTGGAAGAAACACCGTGCCGTATTATTCCTTGATCCTTACGGGATGGAAGTGGAGTGGAACACAATTACAGCGATTGCCAAAACCCAGGCAATTGACTTATGGCTACTTTTTCCGCTTGGCGTTGCAGTGAACAGGTTACTGAAAAGAGATGGCAATATTGACACAACTGTGCGGCACAAACTTGACAGGTTTTTCGGTACCACGGATTGGTATGATGCTTTTTACGAAACAATCCCAACTCAAACCCTGTTCGGCAAAGAAATGGTGACTCAGAAAACAGGTGACTTCAAATCAATTGAACAATATTTCGTTAAGCGTTTACAGACCGTGTTTACGAAGGTGGCGAATAATCCACTTCCACTTTACAACTCACGGAATAACCCATTGTACTTGCTCTGCTTTGCAGCAGGAAACCCTAAAGGAGCATCAACAGCCGTCAAAATTGCACAAGATATTCTGAGAAAGTAAAAGATCTTATGGCTACCAAATCGAAAATCGAATGGACAGAATCCACATGGAATCCAGTGACAGGTTGCACGAAGGTTAGCCCGGGATGCAAGCACTGCTATGCCGAAAGGATGGCAGCACGACTGCAAGCAATGGGGCAACGGAATTACGTAAACGGATTCAAACTCACGCTCCATGACCACATGCTGGAAAAGCCGCTCTCATGGAAAAAACCGCAACGAATTTTTGTCAATTCAATGAGTGACTTATTCCATGAGGAAGTTCCTATGGCGTTTATCGAAAAAGTCTTTGATGTCATGCGGCGTGCATTTTGGCACCAGTTCCAGATTTTGACAAAACGCTCTGAACGATTGTTTGAATTGAGTTCTCAGATTGAGTGGCCAGACAACGTGTGGATGGGCGTTAGCGTTGAGAATCAGGATTACACATTCCGGATCGATCATCTACGGCAGACAGACGCCCGAATCAAGTTTCTCTCCCTTGAACCGCTGCTTGGCCCGTTGGTGGACTTGAACCTTTCTGGAATCGACTGGGCAATCGTCGGTGGAGAATCGGGGTTGGGTGCGCGACCGATGAGAGAGGAATGGGTATTGCAAATCCGGAGTCAGTGCCAAGCGGCTGGGGTTCCCTTCTTCTTCAAACAGTGGGGAGGCATAAACAAGAAACGTGCCGGACGCACCCTCGAGGGAAAAACATGGGATGACTTTCCAGTAAAGGCAGCAAATCATCCACTGTCATCACACCAACCTGAAGTTCGCCCGGCTCAGTTCACTCTCCTAAAGGCCATTGAAGGACACTAATGCACAAGCCAATGCTATGGAGACGATGAAGCAACGATAATCATGAGTCATCCCGAATTTTGGACGGAACGTAGCCGAACTCGCGAGTTCGGCTACGACAAATGGGGTCCCGGTGGTTTACCTCCTGCCGGGATTTTTGCTTTTAAGAGCCGGATAACAGTTTGTGCGACACCATGATCAAAATACACGGACACAAGCCCAATTCCATTTCAACCGAGAACTTACGCCAAAATCTTCCGAGTTTAGATCTGCTTCACCAACTCAGCGACTTTGCTAATGAGAGAGGCGTTCAACTGTATCTTGTCGGCGGTTCAGTCCGCGACCTGCTGCTAAATCGCGCCGTCACCGATCTCGATTTTGCTCTCGAACACGATGCCGTTCCGTTCGCCAAAGCGTTTGCCGAGCGGGTTAATGGCGCATTTGTTCCGTTGGAGGAACACCCCCCGACAGCGCGGGTCGTCATCCGTGAAACGCGACTGACGCTAGATTTCGTCGAATTTCGCGCGGAAACTCTGGAAGCTGACTTGTGTCTGCGTGATCTGACAATCAATGCCATTGCGCTTAACTTTTCGGTGCTTTTGACGCAACCATCGGTGAAACTCATCGATCCGTGTAATGGACTTCAAGACCTGAAATCGCGTCGCCTGCGGTTTCCGCGTGAACAGGTGGTCCTCGACGATCCGCTTCGCTTACTCCGTATCTATCGCCTTGCAGCGCAATTGGATTTTGAAATTCCCGACGCCACCATTCATCTGATTAAGAAACATAAAGATCGGTTGCCACAAGTTTCGGCTGAACGCATCCGCGATGAACTCATGAAGCTCCTTGATGTTAAGAATGCCGCGATCTACGTGCACAGGATGGATGAAACACGCCTCCTCTCACAAATCATCCCGGAGATTGAGGAGATGCGTGGCGTACCGCAGAATGACTCTCACCATCTCGACGTTTGGAGACACGCTCTGCTTGCCCTTGAAATGTTCGAGACAGAAACTGTCCCTGATATATTACAGACCTATCAACAGGAGATTCAAGAATATCTGAACCAACACATCGTTTACGACAAAAGACGGAAATCGATCATCAAGCTTGCTCTCCTACTCTATGGCGTGGCAAAGCCCTTAACGAAAACGAACGGGCCTCAAGGAAATGTTCGATTTATCGGACATGAGAAAATCGGTGCTGAAATGGCTGTCGTGATTGTGAAACGGTTGCGGCTAGGCGGAAAGGCGGCAAAGCTGATGAACTGCCTTGTGAGAAATCAACTCGATTTGATGAACTTTGTGAACGCCGAAAACCTAATCCGCCGAAAATTAGTTCAATTTCTGAGAAATACAAAGGAAGATTGGCTGGGCGTTATTCTGCTATCATACGCAGACCTACGGGCATCACAAGGAGAAGGATGTCAATCGGACGATTTAACAAAAACGGTGGGAATCATGAAGCAACTTGCAGACCTTTATTACCAAGAGATTCGCCCGATGATGACACGAGGTCGATTGATTACAGGACACGAAATTATGCAGACGTTCGGTTTGAAACCCGGCGTCAAAATCGGACGCATCTTGAAACATATCGAAGACCTCCAGTTTGATGGAAATATCCACACACCTCAAGATGCTTTAGAAGCAGCTCGCCAGTTTTTGGATGCTTCGTAATAGATTTGGTCTTACTCTGCGCGTCAGCGTTTGCGAGCGGCGGATGATTTCCGCATTAAGATTTGCGTACCATTGATGTTGATGGCAAGTTCGTAGTTATCCCGCAGATATTGTGCAATCAGTGGATGCCGCTTTTCACTCGTAATCCCATCAATGTTATCAAACCATCCACCGGTTTTAAAGATGACCAGTTGGGTCTGATTGCGCTCAAGTGCGTCTATGACTTCTTGCTGCATTTCCGGCGTGGAGGCATAAGCCACCTGATGAAATCGGGTAACGCTTGGGCGATTCGCAAAAAAGTAGTAAGCCCCTTGACTGGTAAAATCAAAGATTTTCTCAGTGCGTGCCGTGTGCCGTTGAATATACGCAACAACCGTTTTGATATGCTCTGCTTGCTCATCAGGAATGTCGATGTTCCCGGCGCGTTCGAGTTTTTCAGGGACCAGTTTTTGAGCAAATGGATTGTTCATCAGTCGACCCCATTTTCCTTGAAAGGTGCGAATCGGGTGATGTACTTCATGCGCATACCATAGTGCCGCAAGCATGGGAAGGATGACCCATGCAGATTTACAAGCACCGATGAGGCGAGGTTTCCAATCTGCTTTTTCCAAGCGCAGATGGTCGACGATTCGCCCAATACTTCGATCGGCAGGGAATACGCAGAGTAGCCAGAGGAATGTCGCTCCGTAAGTCAAATGTCCTCCATCAGACCTACCGAGTGCGGTACGGAAAAATGCGATTCCACCCAACAACAGAAGCAGAAGTTTCATGCAGCCGTCAGCGTGCCAGAAGCCTCCACGGAGCCATCGATAAGTCAAGTAAGCGGCGGCGACGAGAAAGATAAACACTGGCAGAAACCATCGGAAACTTTCGCTAAGAACAAACTCCCGCCATCCATTTCTCAATCCGGTGTCCGCGAGAGGTTTGAGCGTGGCGGCGAGCGAAGGAAATGCCAATCCCCACGTTTCAAGCTGATAGCCACACTGAATGTACGTGTTCCAAATTGCGTCATCTAAAGTGCCGTGCAGGAAAAAATAGACGCCAACGATCCAAAATCCCACAAGCGCGCCGCCCCCATAGCAGATTAACGGCAAGGGGCGTTTACCTCCTGAGATGCCGCGTTGCAAACTATACATTAGCAGAAATAGCCCGATTCCGCCCAAAGAATAGAGTCCGATTTCGGTGCTATACCAGAAGGCAAGGCTTGTGATTATACCTGCTAGAACTAACCTCCACCCAAACGTCCAACAGAACGCAAAACGTGAAATGTGGTGCGTGTTGCATATTGCGTAAAACCATCTTCCCAGCCTTCCATTCTTCTTCCCTCCTTCCTTTTCTTCCCCTTTTCCCATTTGAATTCGTTGCCATCCCGCAAAAAGTCCCACGTCCCGATGATGGGTCAGATAGTTTGCAACGAGCGCAAAGCTGATTAAACCGAGGCCATGGCGTGGTGAAACCCAGAAGTTCTCACCGGAGGCAATCGTAACCAAAATAAGTGATGTGACGATTCCACCTCGGAAGACTTGCAAACCAAGCAGATAAAGCGCAACATATCCCAGCGGATCCAAAAGCCGTTCCATACGCCGCACGCCTTCCAGCGTCGGTCCAAATACCTTGCTGGCAAACCACGGCAGATAGATGTTTTGGAATAATCCATGTTGCACGTACACATCCCGAAACGCGATACCACCGTGCAACATCTCGTTCAAAGGCGCGAGGCGTTCGCCCTCGTGGAATAGATCTATCTTGCCGTGAATATGCCCGGAATACATGAGAAGGTAGATGGAGACAGGAAAAGCGAGATACTTCACCCCTACCCAAGAAAGTGATAAAATACGGGGTAGGGGCAGTCTATTTCGTTGCGGAGGGAATGACACCGATTCAGGAGGAGTTGAAGATGACGCTACCGAAGGTCGCAGAATATAAAATAAGAGAAAGCCGAGTTTTGCAATAATCGACAATCCAATCGGCAAAGCGAGCCTCACCACCCAACTCCGATCGAGGTGGTAAATATCACGCCAGATCAGCAACAGAGGAAGTGCTGCAAAGGCATGGGCTTTGAGCACGGCATCGACGGGTCGATTTGTCCATTTGGCGACCAAGCTGGAATAGCCAATCCACCCGAACCAATAAACGCAGATCGCCGAAGGCACACCAACGAGGGCAAACAGGTAGAAGAAAAATTCCTGTTGCTTGGGATACTGATGGACGCTCACCCATCCCACCACGCCGGATGTATTGTGATGTTGAAAATTCAGATGCGTGCGTATCTCTAAACCGAGTGCTATCGCGATGGAAAATCCAGCAACAGCAATCAGCGCTGCGTAAGGGCGAAGGCTTGTTTGTCGGGCGGTTTTGATGGCGGGGAAATGGGCAATTAATCTGTTCCAGATTTTCACGTCTTAGTCTCCACGATATGCGCGAATAATTTCTGAAACAGTGATTTGTCTGTTTTTCCAGTTCATAGCGGCAGGGGGAATAATGTAAAGCCCATCGACCGGAAAACGATCTTGCCGACGGATCTGGCGAACCAAGTCAAGCGTTAGTTTCATTCCCAACGCTTTGCCTTCCGCATCTCCAGCATCACGGAACTGATCAACGATCGACTGCGGGATGTACATCCCCAAGTTATCGCGCGAGAAGGAGGCGCTGCGGTAACTGGTAATCGGGAGAATACCGTACAGAATTTTAATCCCCAAATGCTTTGTCGCTTCATACGTTTGTTCAATATCGTGCAGCGTATAGGCGGGCTGTGTGTAGACAAATTTTGCGCCGTGCTTGACTTTATTGGTGAGGTGTTTCACATGAGGATTAAGCTTTTCAGCAATTGTAAGGACGCCACCCAAGTAGAAGTTGCACGGTTCACCAATTGATGAGCCATCCGCAAGTTCGCCATCATTTAGCCTTGAAATCAACGCCATTAATTGTATCGATCCGCGGACATCACGGACAAGATTGGCGTCCTCATAAGGCCCCACTTTTGGATGGTCGCCGGATAATGCAAGAATTCCGTGAATACCTAACGCATGCGCTTCCAGCAAATGTGATTGCATGCTAATCAGGTTGCGTGTGCGTGTGCCCCAATGAATAATCGTCGGGAGATGGGTTTCCTGCTGAAGTCGAAAAGCGGTGCCGATTGCCCCGATGTTGACAATCGCGCCAGAGTTATCCGTCACATCGAAGAGGTCTGTCCCCGCAGCAGCAAGTTCTTTCGCGGCGTTGAGCATCGTCCTAAGTTGTACAAACGTGTTTGCTCTCATTTCTACACTGACGATATCCCTCCGAGTTTCGAAGATCTGTTGAATCGGATTTTCTTGAGGTCGAGCTCTACGCCGCACAGAGATTTGCGGAAGCACGAAGATTCGGGTCTTGCGTTTGACAGGACTGAGTCTTTGAGTCCGGTCCTTAATTTTTGAGATGAATTCCGGTGTCGTTCCACAGCATCCGCCAAGTATGTTCCCGCCGAGATCGATTAGCTTTTGCATGTACTCATCAAGAACATCGATATCGACGCTGAAAGTTTCCTCCAACTTTCCTTGCTCGATTCGTGGCGTACCCGCATTGGGTTGGACGCTAATCGGCACTTTAATCACCGGTGCTAGGAGTTCCATCGCCTCAACGAGGTCATGGGGACCACGACAATTCATTCCAATAACGTGCGCGCCGAGTTTTTCAATCTCTTGGGCAAAAACACGGACATCAACGCCAGTGCCCACGGTGCCTCTGGAAATATTACCGATTTGCACCATAACAGGCAGCTCGTAGGTCAATGCCTGTTTCGTTGCAATTTCTGCTTGTGGTAAATCAGCGAAGGTTTCCAATATCAGAAGATTTACTCCGCCATCAACCAGCGCATCCATCTGTTCCTTGAACAGCCGTCGAATCGTTCTCGTCGCAAGTTTGTCGGCGAACGCATCCACCTCCAGCGGACCGACAGACCCGCCGACATACAGCTCGTCTCCAGCAACTTCGCGGGCGAGTTTTGCACCAGCGAGGTTAATTTCCCTTACCTGCTCTTCAAAACCGTAAACCTTGAGCTTCGTGGCATTTGCGCGGTAGGTGTTTGTTTCGATAATATCGGCACCTGCGTTACTGTATTCGCGATGGATATTTTGGACAATGTGTAGATAATCTGGCTGGATGTTACAGGCGTCAAGGCACTGAACATAAGGTGGTATGCGACGGCGAAGTTGTGTGCCCATCGCGCCATCACATACGAGGATTCGATTTTTGAGGTCTTCTAAAAATGCGTGTGTATTCATGGTTTATGAATCCATAGACCTGAGAGGTTTGGCAAACCTGTCAGGTCTAAGCCACTGTTACTTAATCTGGTAACGAACAATTGTGTCAGATTGTGGGATTCTCTCCACCTGATAACGGCTCAACAAATCAATAAGATCGGCTTCCGTGCATTGTCCTGTGGGGCCGCCAGCTTTTTCGAGGGTTGAACGCGCGTTGGCATTTGCAAGAATTGCAGCGTCATCGATCGAAAATCCCTTTTGGTGAAAGTGGACGAAAGTCGCGTCAAAGGTATCTCCAGCGCCGACAGTGTCTTGGATGTGATCACAGGGAAATCCATCCACATGAACTGTTCGGGTGCCAAATCGTGAGAAACTCCCCTCTGCGTCCAGCTTGATTGTCAAGATACCGTTGGGATTCCAATCGGCGAGCCGATCTAGCATCCCGTATGGTTGTGATTGTCCAGTCACGGCAGACGCTTCATAACGGTTGAGAAAAAGATAATCAACAAACGGGAAGATTTCATGTCGAAAGACCTCCAACGTTTGCTGATCGTTCCAGCCATCACCGGAGTTTGCATCGAAAGAGACTTGGAATCCAAGCACCTTTGCTTGCTGAATAATCCGGGGTATTTCCGGTTGTAGCTTTGGCAAAACGAAGTATGAACAGAGGTGAAGCACATCGACTTTGTCACGATAATTTCCGAGTTCCAACTCACGGAGATCGAGTTCGTCAAATACGCCGCGTAGTGTGATCATCAACCGCTGCCCCGGATGGGCGGCATCGACGTAAATATACGTGGTAGCCGTCAGCCCATTTGGGACACGAATCACCCCATCGACGTTGACCCCAATCCGGTGCAATTGTTCGCATAAGTTCTGACCGCCTTCGTCATCACCCACTTTGCCGATGAAGTCCGCTTTTCCACCCAGCTTGCCGATAGCGTGCGTGAAGATTCCCGCCGACCCCGCTAAAGTCCGCGAGCGGCTCGTGATAAAGATTTCCTCTCCCACTTCAGGCAATCGGGGCAGGAGATCGATGATGTCGAAATTCAGATCGCCCGCGATAAGCACTCGCGAATTCCGCAATTGGGACGACTTCAGTTTGGTGATGAGATCTGATGTGATGTTTTGCACGGGGTTAAGGAATTTGGTAACCGTTCAGGTGGTTTGGGAGTGCGAGGCTCCCGCCGAACCTTCTTGGTTTGGTGGAAGCCTCACATGTCATAGTCCCGCGACATACTCTACTTCCTTTTCAATACGTGGCTTTAAGCGTGGTCTGAGGGAACCCACGATAACGAGGTCAATCTTTTTTTCAAACAAGTCCTCAAGGAAAATATGCAGCCCCATGTAAGCGTCGAACGTGAGTTCTTCCAGATCCACAAGTAGGTCAATATCACTGTCTGCGTCGGCAGTTTCGCTCACATAAGAGCCGAAGATCCCTAGCCGTTTTACGCCATATTCCCTTAACGTTTCCCGTTGCTTGAAAAGTGTATGTTTGATAGCGTGTTTGGTTAAGTTATTTGCTTTTTTCATAGTTTGACCTTGGTGAATAGGAAGTAACACAACCTTGAAAAGGTTCAGCTTTCCAGTGGTATACCCAAATCTGGCAAGGACGTAACAATCTTCACCGTCTCCAGACTCACGGTTATCACCTGCTTGATGAGACGGACGATGTATTCCTCATCATCCAGCCGATTCGGGTCATTGACAATGCCACTTCGCTTATCGGTTTTGACACGATACTGATCTATCACCCATTCCAACGCCGACCGATTGCCGAGCCGATATTCAAACGCTTCTTTAGGAATCCCGTCCAGCGTCAGGAAATCGTTGTAGATAATCTGCGTTTTGTCTTTGGAGAGCCGCATCTTCTCTACACGCCAGTTGAGCGGCTTATTGGGATTCTCGACCAGATTCAACGGATATTCGTGTTGATCTTCGTAGCCGATGTGAATCTCTGCCA
>JADFGN010000567.1 GCA_022567695.1 Candidatus Poribacteria bacterium
AACTTGCACCGCATAACGTTAAATATGATTCTGGTCAATTCACCCTCCTCACTTATCTGATGGCTTTATGAATTTCGGATTTCGATCTTTGCCTACAATTTCTAATCTGACAAAGTGATGATATGATCTCGCCAATGTTGTGTCAATTCGGAGGGACTATCACTTAATGTCATTATATGCTATCATGACTGTTGTAGATATCTTGTAACCCTTACGACATTTATTGGATTATTTAAAGGTTTCGACTGCTGGCGAAAGCGGTAAAAAATTTCATTCTGTCCATCCAATTGCCGACCCATCCCCAATTCGATAATCCGCCCCACCATACATGACGCCCGTTTGCATGTCGAAAACGATCCCCTGTGCCGCGCTCCATTTGCCTTTGTGATTAATCTGATGCCCTAACTTTTTCAACGCATCCTGATCAACAGGATGCACCGCCTCCAATCGCAGGAGATCGGGTCTCCATTGGTGGTGAATACGCGGTGCATCGATAGCAGCCTGAATATCCAGCCCGTAGTCGATTACGTTGATGATGACCTGCAGCACGGTGGTAATAATGCGAGGTCCACCCGGACTGCCAATCACCATGAAAGGGTTTCCGTCTTTGAGGACAATCGTGGGACTCATACTACTCAACGGCCGCTTCTGCGGAGCGATTGCATTTGCTTCCGTGCCGATTAGACCGTAAATATTGGGAACGCCGGGTTGGGCACTGAAATCGTCCATCTCGTTATTGAGAATAATCCCTGTGCCGGTGATTATCATGCCGGAGCCGAACCCCGTGTTCACGGTTTGTGTGATGGAAACAGCGTTGCCGTGCCTATCAAGTACCGATAGATGCGTTGTATCCGCTCCTTCGTAAGGCAGTGGGTTACCGTGCGCCTCTAGCTCGAGTACCTCATCCCATCGAATTTTGGATCGAAGTTCCTTCGCATACGCTTTTGCTGTCAAACCGGAAATCGGAACATCGACGAAATCGGAATCGCCGAGATAGTGTGCGCGGTCGGCGAACGCAAGCTTCATCGCTTCAGCAATGATATGAGTCGCTTCAACACTGTTCCGCCCAAGGGCTTTGAGTTCGTAGGCCTCTAAGATGTTCAAGATCTGGACAAGATGGATACCTCCAGAACTTGGTGGCGGCATAGAAAGAATCTCATATCCGCGGTAAGTCCCGGTAATCGGTTTGCGGATTTTCGCCTTATACTTCGCAAGGTCTTCTGCCGTGATGGGACCGTTATTGGTTGCCATAAAATCGATAATCTTCTTCGCGATTTCGCCACGATAAAACGCATCAGCCCCGTGTTCGGCAATTTGTCGGTACGCCCACGCCAAATCTTCCTGCACAAACAGCGAATCAGCTTGAGGCGGCTGACCATTCGGCAGATAGATTTTCGCGCTATCTGGAAATTTTGCCAGCTTTTTATGACTGCCTTTGATAGCATTCACATGTCTTTCACTCAAATGAAATCCTGCAGCGGCGTACCGAATTGACGGCGCAAGCACCGCTTTGAGAGACATGGTTCCATATCTTTCCAATGCCATCGCCAGCCCGGCGACAGTGCCAGGAACACCGCCTGCCAATATTCCCGTCAAACTGCGTTCTGACTCAAATTTACCGTCACGGATGTACATATCCCGTGTCGCTACAAGCGGTGCGGTTTCGCGTGCATCTATTGCGACGGTCTCCCCCGTTTCGGCAAGCCGAATCAGAATCAAGCTACCACCACCAATGCCGGAACTGTACTGTTCGACAACGCCTAGCGCAAATGCCGTTGCCACGGCTGCATCCACGGCATTCCCGCCCTGTTTGAGCATTGCAATCCCTGCTTGAGACGCTAGTGGGTGTGCGGAAACAACCATACCGCTGCGCGATTTTTCCGGTGGTGATGCGTTCGCACCGATTGATAGCAGGAGGGCCAATGTCAATACGATACCGACTTTCATGCTTCGCTTAAATCGGGTAATTGAAATTCGATACTTCATCTATTTTCTCCAAAAGATTTGGGGATGGTTCATTTCAGGGCTGAGTAGGGGCGAGGCATGCCTCGCCCTTACTTTCCAACTTATTAGGGTGTTATGCTAGTTATTTTCACGAAACCGCATAAAGACTGAGGCGGAGGCTGAGTCTAAGGAAAACTGAAGAAAATGGACCCAATGGGCATCGGTATTTGGCGGAACTAGCATAAGGCCCTATTAACAACTCTGAAGATGCAATCGATGCAAGATAAGATACAAGATGCGAGTGACGTGGTGAATCTTATGTCTTGCCCTTTGGGTAGGGCGAGGCGAGCCCGGAGACGAGTCAGACCTCGCGCAAATCTTGAATCCTTCAGATCTTTGAGATAACAAGTCAATTTTCAACTCAAAATGCAACCCGTTTTTGAACCATGCCAACATGGTCACTTCGATACGCATCTCTACTCAGTACAAGCAATATCCCACCTGAACGATTATTCTATTTTTTTTAGCAGCGGAATAAATTTATGGTTTGCACGAGGAAAAGGATACTGATCAATTTCATCAACGCAGATCCATCGATAATCCACCGGGCCATTCAGAACCACTTCGCCGGATTGATAGTCACAGCGAAAAACATCAACGACGATCTTAAAGTGTGTGTAGGCATGCCGGACACGGGTGAGGAATTCGATAATCTCTACGGAAAGATTCACTCCCTCCTGCATCCATCGGACACAAGCTGCCTCGGCCGTTTCTCCTTCGTCAATTTTTCCACCCGGAAATTCCCATAATCCGCCGAGTAAACCATCAGGCTTGCGTTGAGTGATGAGGATGTTGTCATTTCTGTAAACAACTCCGACGGCGAGGTGATATTCTGGAGTGGGTTTAGCTTTGACTCGTACGGGAAATTTTTCCTGACGAGCCGTATGAAATGCGCGGCAAAACGTCTGCACCGGGCAAACGATACAGGTCGGAGATTTGGGGTGGCAAACCGTTGCCCCCAACTCCATCATTGCCTGATTGAAGTGTCCTGGCGCATGGCTATCCAACAGCAGGTCTGCTTTCTCTTGAAAGATCTTTAACGATGCGGATTGATTGATGGGTGAATCTATGAGAAACAGCCGAGCGAATACCCGTTTCACATTCCCATCTACAGCCGCATATGCACTGTCAAAGGCAATGCTCTGTACCGCCGCAGCGATGTAATCACCGACGCCGGATAACTTCCGAAACTGTTGGTAATCAGACGGTACTTTTCCGTCCATTTCCCCGGTGACCAATTTGGCGGCTTTGTGCAGATTTCTCGCTCTGGCATAGTACCCCAAACCTTCCCAGATTTTCAATACATCTTGCAAATCTGCTTCCGCTAGATGCCAAAGCGTCGGGAATTTGTCCACAAACTTTTGGTAATACTCCAAGACCTTTTTCACCTGCGTCTGCTGTAGCATGACTTCAGAGACCCAGATATGGTAAGGATTCTTAGTGTCACGCCACGGTAGTTTACGTTGATATGTCTTAAACCATTTCAGCAGGTCTTTGCGGAATTGCGCGATCTCTTTGAGGGTCATCTTTTTTTATCATCAGCATAGGGCTGTTATAGTTGGTTCCACTCATCAACTGAAATCGATCGTCCGATAATATCTTCAGCCTCCCGTAACATCATTCGTAGTTGAGGCACAGAATATTCCGCGTTGGATGGGATACTCAGGCGATGTGGTCCAAAAATCATAAACTGATGGCGCGTTCCAGAATAAGGTCCAGCAAAGTCAAGTTTCCTTAATTTTCGGATAAACAAGCGTCGCTTACACGGTACCCACCGAGGCATAGGCAGGCTCCTTATTCAAATCCACATTGGCGATTACGGGCAAGGGATGTCCCATTTTCAAACCGACCAGTATCCAATCTTCAAGCGTCGAGCGTAACTCTTTTTCACATTCACGCAGGGATGTACTAAACGCTATCACACCTTTACAGGCTGGAATACGCCCTGCGTATGTGCTGTCCTCCAGTTTATCATAGTCTGCTTGCGCCAGTGCCTGTTCAATATATTCAGTTAAAACAAACTTTATCATTAAGCACCTCCAAAGGATTCACAAGTCAGGCAACATACATTACGACTCAAGATGCAAGATAATTTCATCCTTTTCGACAGTAACGGGATACGTCCTGACACGCAGGCGTGAATCGTAGAGTGCCACTCCGGTTTTGATGTCGAATTCCCACTGGTGCCAAGAACATTTGATAATCTCGTTATCCCGCTCGTATTTGACCTGATAAGTCTCGCTGGAAACGATGTGTGGACGAAGCCTACCCTGGCAGAGGGGACCGCCTTTATGCGGGCACATATTCTTGAGCGCGTAAAACTCGCCGTTAATGTTGAAGACGCCAATCCCGCCCTTGCCGCCAACCGGAACAACCTTCCGTTCACCCGGCGGCAAATCCTCTACTTTTGCAACGACATATCGACTCATGATGTGTCCCTCCATCAATCTGCAGCGACCTCTTGAATTTCTGTATCCTCATGTTCCACAGCCTCATCTGCCATCTGCAACCGACGTGCATACAGTTCACGAGCAGTTTCAACGAAGATCCGCCGCTTGAGTTCTGCAGAGATTCCGGGCAGAACCGTCTTCGGGTTATCCCAATCCCAATGCGGATAATCACTCGCGTAGACCACGATCTCGTCAGCATGTAGCCATTCGAGGAACTTT
>JADFGN010000568.1 GCA_022567695.1 Candidatus Poribacteria bacterium
CTTCTGGGCAACTTTCTTCCGGTGAGCAACAGATGCTGAGTTTTCTCTGCCACAATGCCTTTCAGAAAAACAGTATTATTTTTATCGACGAACCTGAATTAAGTTTACACGTCGATTGGCAACGGCTCCTCTTTCCAACGCTTCTCAAGCAAGGGACAGGCAACCAATTCATCGTCGCAACACATTCTCCGTTTATCTATTCAAAGTATCCCGATAAAGAACTCATCTTGGATCCAGACAGGGGAGGGGAATGATGCCATCACGGCAACTTACTGTTGACGAAATTGTAGGCGTGTTAAAGCGGTCATCGGTGCCAACAATTCTTGTTGAAGGCGATGACGATATGATGATATATAGGTGGATGGCAGAACGTATTGGAATTTACAATGTAGACCCACTGCCGTGCGGCGGAAGAACGGCGTTACTAGAAGTGTATAAACGCCGCACCGAATTTTCCCGGTTGCAAACGGCATTTGTCGCAGATCAGGATATGTGGCTATTCACAGCGATTCCGCCAGAATATGCGGATATTGTATGGACTGAAGGCTACAGCATTGAGAACGACTTGTACGCAGGCGCGAATTTGGAAGTCCTCCTTGATCGAGATGAAGCATCAGAACACACGCAAGTGTTAAAGAGTTTAATTGAGTGGTTTGCGTTCGAAGTTGAGGAATATAGACGAGGTAACGAAGCTCGAGTCTCAACACACCCGAATGAGATTGTGCCACCCGGTACGACGAACATATCCCCACAGTTTATCGCCGAACGTGGTTATCGTCAGCCAGACCATACTACTATTGCGGAAATCGAGGAGCAGTACAAATTGAAATTGAGAGGGAAGACGTTGTTTCAATTACTGGTTCGATATCTTAGTGCTTCAAGCCGCAAAGAAAAATATAGCTTTTACACGCTTTACAAGAAGGCGTTTAAAATACTCGAACCCCATGTGTATATGGAAAGATTGGTCAAAAAAATCGAATATGTCCTCAAGAATTCGTAAGCACGGGTATATTGAGTTAAAGGAAAATCTATGAAATCTTGGAATCGTAATTTTCGTTTGTTAGCATGTGCTGTCTTTGGTGTAGGCGCATTTTTCGGCATTCTTTTCCCGCTTTTCAACAACTTCATTGTTGAGCGAATCGGGATAGAAGCCCATGAATTGGGTTACATGGAGGCGTTGCGAGAGATTCCCGGATTTCTCAACGCACTCTTTATCGCGCTGATGATGCGCTTTGCGCCACCGATTGTCGGTGGAATTTCCTTGATTGTGATGGGATTGGGTATGGCTGCTTACTCGCAAGCAAGCAGCCTCTCGGCAATCATCATTTTCTCACTTGTATGGAGCCTCGGTTTTCACGCTTGGATACCATTACAAGGAGCGATGGCATTGGCGTATTCAGAGGGGAAAGAAAAAGGCAAGCCGCTTGGACAGTTGAGAAGTGTTGCAAGTCTCGCAACGTTAGGAACAATCGTTTTATGTATGTTTGCCGTAGATGTGTTAGAATTTGAAGGGCTGTTTCAGGTCGGAGGCGTGCTTGCCGCCATTGGAGGCATCGCAATCATGTTTGCGTCCCCTCGGCTGCAAACGCAACGCGAAGATCGATTTGTGCTACGGAAACGCTATCGGCTCTACTATCTACTCTCATTTCTGCAGGGGTGGCGCAAACAGATCTTCATCACATTTGCAATTTTTGCACTCGTCAAACTATACAGCACTGACAGAAGTATGATTATCAAACTCATCCTGATCAACCAAGTAGTCGTTTTTATTTTTTCGCCACTGATGGGTTGGCTTGTGGACAAACTCGGCGAACGGATTATGTTGAGCGCAAGTTATCTCGGACTCTTTTTCGTGTTCATCGGTTATGCTGTGTTGAAAAACGTCAACCAACTATACGTCCTCTACTGTATCGACAATTTCCTTTTTGTCGGTGGCATTGCTTTGACGACCTACCTGAGCAAGATTGCGCCGCCAAAAGACATTAAGCCAACGCTTGCGATGGGAGTTACCATGAACCACATCGCTTCGGTAACCTCTCCTCTAGTCGGTGGTCTAATATGGATGAAATTTGACTACCGATTGGTCTTTCTGGGCGGTGCGGTTTTCGCGCTTATTTCCCTTATCGTTACGCAATGGATAAAGGCACAGCCCGTTGTTATGGACGCCGAACTGGAAATGGCCACGGATTAGAAAATGGATATGATTTACAGGAATCTCATACGCTCCCTGCTTTTTTCGATGGATGCCGAAGATGCGCATAATTTTGTCATCAACTTTCTTGGCAAGTACAGTTTCTTCGCTCACCTATTTCAACATCGCTTTGTCGTCAAAGACGAGCGTTTACATGTGACCTTACAAGGTATGGATTTTCCAAATCCTGTCGGAATCGCTGCCGGATTTGATAAAAGTGCCGATGTCCTTCATGTGCTGCCGTCTTTGGGATTTGGATTTATTGAAATAGGTACCATTACCCCTCTTGAGCAGGTTGGTAATCCTAGACCGAGGATTTTTAGGGTGCCTGAAGATTTTGCGCTAATCAATCGATTAGGCTTCAATAATCAAGGGGCTATCGCTGTGCAGCGTAAATTAGAACGGCTCGTTTCCGAGAATGAATTCCCAAAAATTCCTGTTGGAATCAACATGGGCAAAGGAAGGAACACTGCGCTTGAAGATGCGACGAATGACTATTTGAATGTCTTTGAAAGACTGTATCCTTTTGGTAATTACTTTGTTGTCAACGTTAGCTCCCCAAATACACCGAATCTCAGAGAGCTACAGAATCGAGAGTTTTTAACCGAACTCGTTTTGGCGTTACAGTCCAAGAATCAAGAAGTCAAACCGTTGTTCATCAAAATTGCTCCCGATTTAACTTTGCCTCAAATAGACGCAATCATACAGATCGTCATTGAGCACAAGGTCAGTGGAATCATCGCGACCAATACAACAATATCACGGGACGGATTGCGTTGGGATGTTCGACAGGAAGGCGGCTTGAGTGGAAAACCTTTGCGGAAAAAGGCATCTGAAATTATCCGTCACATTTATCGCAGTACAGGCGGGCGTGTTCCGATTATTGGCGTCGGCGGCATTTTCTCAGCGGAAGATGCTTACGAAAAATTAACACTCGGTGCAAACTTAGTCCAAGTGTATACGGGATTTGTCTACGAGGGGTCGTCTCTCATAAAGAACATCAATCTTGGGTTGCTTCGCTTGATGGAAAATGACGGCTTCAAGAATATCCAAGAGGTCATCGGAATTAAAAATGGATAATTGTCTGCGTTGACAGCCCGCCAACGATGTGTTATCCTATCGGAAAAATTGGGAGGAGGTTTGAAATGTGTACTCAAAGTCCGCCGAAAGAGCAGAAGACTTTAACGAAGGAAGATTTCATCATTCCTGAAGACTGGAAGCCGACTTCACCAAGTCTAAAGCGAATCATTAAAATGAGCGAAGAGATTGTCGACACCTTAGGGCCAACTCTCGTGAGGGAGATCCTGGAGGAGGCAGGAGTCATACAAAAGGGAGAGTCCCTGAGTGAAAATCGTAATCGTCTCTGAATCAGGGTTCCTGAAAGATATTTGTCTAGATCAAAGTGTAGATTCAAAATACATTTATGATTGGGCTGATAACGGTCTTATCACGCTGGCTGTACCAGAATATGCCTTTGTAGAAAGTGATGGCGGGCTACAACAGCAATACCGGAAGCAAAGAGCTAGGCTGCAAGAGACAGCGAACCTTGCCAATGAATTGGGACGCAGTCAGAATCTGCAATCACTTGCTACCCAACTCAAGCAATTGGTGGCAGAACTCCAGAGTCGAATCGATGCGGGAGCAACCCTTGTAAAGGTTGTACTGGATGAAATTCGCAGTAATTGTCTGATGATTCCGACAAACTTTGAGATCTTTCACCGAGCGAGACTCCGGACTCTGAGCGCAACTCCTCCCCCAGATGAGATTGATTGTCAAATCTTTGAAAGCGTCTTGAGTTTTCTTCGAGAGCATCAGCAGGGCGATGCTCTCCGTTTGTTTTTGACTCACGATCGAAATCACTTCGATTATCCAGAGATCCATCAAGAGATTGAAGCAGTGGGAGCAATCATTGTTTTCTCTTCGAGTGAGTGTTTGCGTGTTATTCGTGAACATCTGCCGTAAGCATACATCGGAAACGCCAGAAATTTTGTGTGAGGAGATGTCGAGTTCTTATGTCAATTGAAAACTTAAAAATCGGAATTATCGGCGCAGGAAATATGGGACGAGCACATCAGCGTTCTGTCCTTAACGCCGGTGAATGTGTGGTTGCTGTCCATGATATTCGGCCGCAAGCGGCGCAACAGATGGCATCGGAGCGTGTGGGAGGGGAATCCTTTCCCCGATTCAGCACACCCGCCGCGACATCGAATCTTGAAACCTTCTTCGATAGGCAACTTGATGGCGTTATTCTCACGACACCTCCGCCCGTGCGGCAGGAGGCGATCCGACTTGCGTGCGAACGTGGTGTTCACCTAATGGTTGAAAAACCACCTGCGTTGACATTGGCTGAAGGCCGCACTTGCCTATCGCATATTGAAAATGCGGGTGTTATTTCGGCTGTTGGTTTCCAACTTCGCTACGCCCCACTGTATGAACGGCTGAAGCAACTGCTTGCCAATCAAACCGTTCATCTGGTTCGGAC
>JADFGN010000569.1 GCA_022567695.1 Candidatus Poribacteria bacterium
AATCAAAGCGTCTGCAATCCAATAACCGATCGTCATCTTATCAAATTGAAGATAATACCTCAAGTTTTTATAGGCAAGATTTACTACTACTACTACTATACTGTAAAATAAATTATGAGTAGCAGTATTGCCTCTAAATCCAGATTATAATTGATTTTTAAGAACATATAACTTATCAAGACTAATTTTACAGAGCACTACTACACTGTCAAATAAATCCTGAAGGGGTAATTTCCTAACAAAATGAAAACGCGAAAACGTGAAAACGTGGAAACGTGGAAACGAGAGATAAGCCTGACTAATTATCAGCCGTTAGGATAAAATCGCGAAAACTTTTCCCGAGCGGCGTCAATCGAAAATTGCCAGTTCACAGTGACCTTCTTTTCATTGCGGGAAGCGACCCAAGCGAGCACTTCAGATTCTAATGTCTCTCTGTCGCCGATTCGTCTATCGAGACACTGTTTGGATAGTGCCGACAGTTCGATTTCGACCATATTCAACCACGATGCCTTCTTGGGCGTATAATGCATCTCAAACTTCTGTGTGGACGCACGAATCTGATTGCCCGTGCGAGCCCCTTTCCAAACCCGAATTTCGTCCAGTTGTCCTTTGAAATCATCGTTATCTTTCCAATGCGACTTGCCAAAAGTATTCAATTGCTCGGCGTCGAACTTCGGCAAATTGCCAGCGGAGTCGTTTTCTCCGACAAGGATGCCGTTGAGATATAGTTTCATTGCCCCCGCCCGGGTTGGTTTTTTCGGCCTTTACTGATTACGCACGCCAGATGATGCCACTGATTTGCTTGTAAGATGTGATTGACCCGGATGAGATGCAACCGCTTTTGAGCATATATAAAGAATTGTAGGCCGTTTGTATTTTTAGTATTGTTGACAGCAACAACGTTCCATTGTTCTGCTAAAGATCCAAAGCCGAAGGGTTGTGAAAAAAAACCAAAGCGTTCCCATTTCATCCATCCTTCAATGGTGGTATCGTCGAGATGGTTGAAAATATCAGACGGGAGTTGGACGTAGGCACTATCACCACTGAGGGAAAGCACACGGTTTTGGGCAGTTGCGGTGATAATCATCATGAATGTGAGAGTGAGTATTAAGCAAATGGATCGCATTATCTTTGTGAATAGAAGCAAGTGTTCATGATGGGTGTTTTAACAGAAATTGTTGATAATGCGCCGGATAGATCTTAATCACCGCCTTGATCAGAGGCTTGAGCATCAGGATTTTCGAGAGTGAACCGACAGGCACAATCTGCCGTTTAATGATTGCGCCCATGACGTTGATTTCTCCCATCCAAAATTGGTGGGCGACATCTCCTGTCATGGCGAGTTCAATATCCGGTTTTACATCACAGTCGCCGTAATAAATTGATTGCTCGCCATTGCACGAAACAAGTATAATTGAAGCCTCTGGATGGGTATATGTGAACTTAACAGCCAATTTCAGTGTTGTCCACATTTCTTTGATCTGTGGATGAGATTTGACCTTCTCGAACATCCCACCGATACAGACATAAAGTTCATCGGCGTTTTCAAAAATAGGCATTGATTAACTCCAAAGTCTGTCATGCGATCTCTCGCCATCCCATTCTGTCGTTGGCAGAAAATATCCCGTTTCGCTAGGATGGAGATGCGCCTTAATCACTTCCGGATTGAGCTCGATGCCTAACCCAGGGCTTTCCGGCACGTTGATATAGCCGTCTTGAATGATCGGGTTTTCAAGCCCTGTGACCATCTCATCCCACCACGGATTATCGACAGAATGATTTTCCAAGACGAGGAAATTTTCGGTCGCCGCCGCACAGTGGACGCTCGCCATCGCACAAACGGGAGTTCCCGCCATGTGCATCGCCATGCTAACCCCGTGCTCTTGCGCACGGTCACCGATCTTCTTGGTCTCCAGAATCCCACCAGATGTGGCAATATCCGGATGAGCAATTGCAATGGCTTTCGCTTCAAACAGTTTTATAAACTCCTCCTTGCAGTAAATATCCTCTCCTGTGCAGATTGGCGTTGCGCACGAATTTGACAGCCGGACGTACTGATCGGTGAACTGCCAGGGTACCATATCTTCCAACCACGCGAGGTTGTATTTCTCCAAAGCCCTACCGAGGCGGATGCAGTCCTCAATTCCGATATGACCGAAGTGATCCACTGCCAGCGGGATTTCATAGCCGATGACTTCGCGGACGGTTTCCACGTATTCGCATAAAATCTGGATACCTTTGTCCGTCAGGCGGATGCCCGTGAAGGGGTGCATGACGTTACGTGTTTCAAGATTTCCGTCCGGCGCAGAAACTGTTCCGGGAATGCCGCGAAGCAAGCCAATTCCCACATCCATCTTCAGAAAGGTGAAGCCCCGGTCAATTCGTTCCTGAAGTTTTTTCCCCATTTCCTCGGAATCTCTCAGTGTCGGCGTGTCAGAATAACAGCGGATTTTGTCCCGAAATTTCCCGCCCGCGAGTTGGTAACAGGGCACGCCATAGGCTTTACCCGCAAGATCCATCAGTGCCATTTCAATGCCACAGATGCCTCCGCCCTGACGTGCATGATGCCCAAATTGCTTAATCCTACGAAAGATTTTGTCGACGTTACAGGGATTCTCGCCGACAAGCCGACTCTTGAGCAAGAGTGCATACGTTTTACTCGCGCCGTCACGAACTTCACCCAGTCCGTAAATTCCTTGATTGGTGTCAAGCTTGAGAATCGGCCCACCGACCTGCGTTTTTACAAGGCGCATGTCGGTAATTTTTAATTCAGACGGGCGAGAGTTTGTATTCACATTTGATGAAATTTCCGCTGTGTTCTCGGATGCCATGAACCTCCTCCTTAACGTATGATACATGAAGTTTGACAAATTTTAATAGCCTAGACCTGACAGGTTTGACAAACCTGTCAGGTCTACGGAGGCATAAGACTGACGCCCAAGATCACGGTTTCAGGTAATGTTTCAAAGCAGTATCTAACGCCGTCAGATGCGCTGACGCCCGTTGATCAAGGGGCCAGACTTTGGGTGTTTCGCAAATCATGACGTGGTCAGAATGGGTGTGAAGCATGTAAGGTGCCGTCCCGGCAGTGCCCCAGCCTGGATCTACCTTCAAGACGCCTTTGGAGATTGGCATATCGCTCTCCGCTGTACCGGTATCAATTGGCCCAACCTTTTCAACGTTTTCAATGATTTCTTGACCAATCCAGTGTTCGTCGCGCTGACCTTCATACAGATAAAATCCTTCTGCTTCCCAGTCTTCGTGAAAGTCGATATAAAAATCAAAACGCTGTCCTTGAATCGCCTTTTTGAAAAGAACGACTTCGACAACTTGCTCTTCTGCAAATGAGCGGTTGATATCTGTGCCCTGCTTATTTTCCCTCGCATTATGTGCGTAACCGTAAGGGTTGACGCACGGCAAAATGACGAATCTGAATTTCTGCAAGAGTTTGGTGTTATCCCGTTCCAGAAAACACAAGGCTGCCTCTGGGCCCGCAGGCTCATCCCCGTGGATGCCCGCCGTGATCAGGATGTTTTTGCGCTCACCGGATGCCTCACCCAACAGGACGCGAAACATTTGATAATCATTGACTGAACCTATGGCTTCTATTATCAGATTGGGCGAACTTAATGTCTTCAATCGTTGTGTGAAGCGCGCATAATCCTGACCGCTCATTGCTTTCGTCTCCTAAAGTTCTTGGGTTTTGCGCCACTCTACAAAATCAGCATCAATCTCCTCAGACCATTTCCGATCGATTTCGCCCGGCGTGTACTTTCCTTCGCGCAGGCGTTGATGTCCGAATCGATCGCGGAGTCCAACTTCCTCACCGCGTTCGACAACCTTTTCAGCGAGGTGGGGTGGAATAAAGATCAAGCCACCGCGCCGACCGAGAACAACATCACCCGGCAAAACGGTTGCTTCACCGATGCGGATGGGGATGTTGATGCCTGTCAAGGTCACATTGGCAATACCGGTCGGATCGACGCCACGCACGAATGTTGCGAAATCTGGCAGGTCATAAATGCCGTCAAGATCGCGGATGCCTCCGTCGATCACCATCCCGGTTTTGGTCTTTGCATAGATCGCATTGCCGAGATTGTCGCCAGCGAAGGTGCCATCCTTTACTTTACCAAACAGATCGACGACGATTGCGTCGTTTTCGACGAGCGTATCAATCACCCACGAGTTCTGTCCGCCGATGCGTCCCTCCGTTTTCCCCCGCTCCGCGACGGCATCGTTGAGATCGGGGCGCATGGGGACAAACATGCACGTCACCGCTCGTCCAACGAGGATGCGGTCGGGGTGTAGATTCATCCAGTCTCCGGCAAACTGAAAGCGGTAGCCATTGCCTTGAAGCACACCCCATGCTTGCTCGATTGTTATTTTTTTCATCCGCTCGATAATGCCATCGGGAACACGGGGTCTGCCGTCAGGGAATCGTTCGCCTTCCCATTCCTTAGTGATTTCAAGGATCGTTTCTTTGTCAATGAGTTTCACGAATTTGCCATCCTTATGTTTTGAGTGAAAATGGACGCAAGATGCAAGAATCAAGACCTATGCAAGGCCTGCTTGCTCCCATACCTTATCCAACGATTCCACTGTGGTTTTAGCCGCATCCATCGGCTCCATCTCGCGAATCTTTTGGCTAAATGGTTCAGCTGTGAC
>JADFGN010000570.1 GCA_022567695.1 Candidatus Poribacteria bacterium
TTTGCCCGAATTGCCCCAACCCTCGGTGACGTATCGCGTGAGAGCCTTTCTTCCAATCTATCCCCCTACCATAAGGTCATTTCGTGGTTGAACTGTTTGCCCGGTAAAAAGGGGTTTGTTTTTCACACCTACTGCCCTTCGGGAGATAATGAATATAGTCGTCAGTACCTGTCTGATTTCAACGGCCAGAAGATCGATGCCATCCGCCAACAGATCCAGATTTGGCATAATAACGGCGACATCACTGAAAACGAACTTTACCTGCTTCTTTTGCCGCTGTTAGAAGCAACATCGAAGGTTGCCAATATCTCTGGAACTTATGGGGCTTATCTCAAACATTGGGACCCCCGAACTTACAAAGATCTGACCCTTGTACCTGTTGAAATTATTCAATCAGATCTGCCGCATCAAACCTTCTGCCGAGATGCGAACGAACTCATCAAAGAAATTCAGTGCGATGTGCTTTATCTCGACCCACCTTATAACTCTCGCCAATACATCACCAACTATCACCTTTTGGAAACCATTGCCCGTTATGATAACCCCCCGATTCATGGCAAGACAGGACTGCGCGATTATGACAAAACGGAGAAATCAGCATATTGCTCAAAATCAGACTGCCTTCAGGCGTTCCAAGACCTTGTCCGAAAAGCGGATGCGAAATATATCTTGCTGAGTTATAACAACGAAGGCATCCTCTCTCAGGAAGAGATTCTGTCTGTTCTTTCACTTCGCGGCAAAGCCTACCTCGATTCGCCGATTGACTATCAAAAATTCAAAAGCCACTCGCGTGGAGAGCAGCCTGCTTTAGGCAATCGCGTAAAGGAATTGCTGTTTCACGTCGAGGTCACAACCCCTCCGAAACGATCAAAACCGAACGCAAAAAAGACGGTAGAAAAGGCATCGAAGCGTCGTTACGATCCGCGAAACAGACTCAATGATCTCTCAGGTAGTGAATGGACATATTTCCTCAATTCAGTTGAATTGGAGGGTAGCGAATACAACGTGGGAAAGCTCAACGATCTGTCTGAGGAGGAATGGGCAGTTGCGCTCGCGCCTGTTTGGGATACGCGCTATCCGACCAAAGGCCCGGAATCCTACGCTCACCACATTCGCAAGCATCACCCATCGCCCAAACCGCCCCAACTGATGAAACGCCTGATTGAGTTTTTTACAAAGAAAGGCGAGCGAGTCTTAGACCCATTTGTCGGAGTTGGCGGAACACTATTGGCATGTTCAATGGCAGGCAGACACGGTGTCGGAATCGACCTCTCGCAGGAATATCTTGACATTTACCACAAGGCATCCACTGAGCTTGGTTTGGAGCCGCAAACTGCCCTTTGTGGCGATGCGAGAAATTTGCAGGAGATTCTAAAGGGCATTGAGCCTTTCAATCTGATCTTAACCGATCCGCCCTACGGTGACATGCTCTCTCGGAAGCGCAGTGGCGATCGAAAAAAGAAAACGGGAGATGACAGTCCAACCCCCTTTACAAATAGACCTGAAGACCTAGGCAATATGTCACCGTCTCAGTTTTATAAATCACTCAAGACGATAATTGTTGGTGCGATGCAGTACCTCAAGCCTAAAGGGTACATCGTCATTTTCTGTAAAGACCTTCAACCAACTGAGCAGTATCACAACATGATTCATGCAGATGTCGTCAATACGCTTGCCGATGTCGAAAATCTGCGGTTTCGAGGCTACAAAATTTGGTATGACAAGTCGCTTAGGCTTTACCCGTTTGGTTATCCGTATGCTTACGTTTCCAACCAACTTCATCAATTCAGCTTAATTTTTCGCAAGGAAAAATAAGCGACCTAATTTCCCGGCGTCTGAGGTCTCGTGAGCCATTGGATAATTGCATCATGGAGGTCGGGCCCCAGAACAAAATTATCAAAGTGAAAACGCCATCGACAAATACGGCGTCTGCGATATCAAATTCAAAGTCTTTCTCTGCCATATCCAATCCTTTCCTACCTTATGATTGGACGACATTTTTGCCGTCTAATATCAGTTGCAACTCATCGCTCAATCTTCCTTGTTTTTGAGTGGTGGTTAGCTGTTGATTGATATGCCCTTCTGTGGTATCATTCCAAAATGATCTCACTCCAACAAGCCAAAGCCGCTGCATCACGACAGGGCATTGACATGAGGGTGTTTGAACTCCGATTCGAGCCCGGGTTTCACTACGGATACATTAGTCAGATTGGCACCGGGTCTCTCGTTCGAGGAGAGAGTGGACGCATTTTGCTGACACTTCAGGAATCTGGACTTGTCAGCGAGGGTGATGCTGTTGAAACAATCGCACACGAGTTGAATCATGTTCGGTCAATTCTCAAAACCGGCTTTATTTCTTCAGAAGCCACGGCTGAAACTTCAGCCAAGCAAGCCGGACGATACTTCAGAGCGTAGGAGCATAAAATGTCAAAAAAAATGGTGGAAGTTGTGCCGCCACTCCCGCAGGAAATGGCGAAGAAAGCTTTTGAGCAGTGGCAGCTTGACAACCGCAAAGTTGCGGATAGACTTTCGGCAGAGGATATTATCACTGACTACATCCGTGCGGCAGCAGGGAGGACACTGGTTCGGTATCGCGTGGCATTGGAAGACGAATAGCGAAGCCTGCCCTATCTTCCTCCCTTTAATTGAGAGAATTGGCTTGATTTGACAAAAGTATTCAGATACTATACTTCGGCACTTTTTGGCGAAGCCAGTTGTGACACGGGTTACAGAGAATTAATTGTAACAGAGCCTCAAAACGCGCAAACCTCATGAATACCGATCTCTCGTTTTCAATTTATCATTATGAACTCGTATTGAGTCAACTTCCCAAACCTCAAAAAATAAAGGCGATTACGGTGTTAACGTCCTTAAACTGTAGGGTGGGCTAAGCCCACCGATCGGCGTTTTGGTGGGCGGTGCCCACCCTACGAAGATCTACTCGCTATGAGTTGTATGTTAAAGGATTCTGCGGAAGTATTCGGTAAGAATAAAAGGGATACGAAGTCAAGAATATAATCGAAGCTACTGCCGATCGTGACTAAACTTATGAAAACTCATATCAACAAATTTCTACTCATCTCAATCGATGCATGGCGTTACGATGCCTTGAGTCGGACAAATCGCCAAATGCTTACGCCGAAGTTCGATCTGTTGACGCAGAACTTCTCGCTGGCAGAACGATTCTTCGTCACAGCGCCTGCTACACGACCGTCACACACATCGCTTTTCACCGGACTCTATCCATTTGAACACGGGCTTTACGGGCAAACCTATCTCAAGATGTTCGATGGTATCCCCAACCTCTTCCAACTTTTCGCTGATGCAGGCTATCACATCACCGGCAGGTCGGAGCGATCTGAGGTATTTCGCTTCCTCGATTTTGAGCCGTTCATTACACAGATGGATGCACATGCAAAACATCAACACCTTGGTTCACTTGAGAACGTAATTGAGGAACTCGCTCAACCTGACACAACACCTCAGTTCTGCTTCCTCCATTTCTGGTACACGCACGGCGGCTACGGCATGAGTGGAATTCGGTCTGCTCCCAATTTGAAAGCACTCGTTAATCAGGGAAGAACCGCGGAAGCATTACGTTTTTACTACGCGGCTGTCACACATGTGCTGGAATTTTCGCTGGTCGAGATTCTTAAACGTCTCTCGCTAGATGAATGGGCGATTTTCATCTTCGGCGATCATGGCGAGGGCTTTTGCGATGAAGTGATGGCGCACGGGGATAATCTCCATCAGAACACGCTCCACGTGCCACTCTTGGCGCATATTCCCGGCGTGGAATTGAAGTTCGCTGACGGGCCGAGTTCAATGATCGACCTCTTTCCAACCATCACAAATCTTGCCGGGATAAACGTCGATTATCAAGGATATGGACGCAATTTGGTTGGTGTGTCGGAGGCGTCTGAAGATCGGTGGGTGTTTTCAGAATTAGACAGTTTGTACGGCGTCGGCTTCCTCAAACAGAGCAATCTCCAGATGGCACATGACCGCGTGACCTCCCGATTCACGATTGACGGAGAGGAAATCGAAAGGGATGCGGACGGCATACGGCTTTGGTCAATAATGGATGGTCAAAGGCTTTACCGCGAAAAGGAACTGACTGGTGATTTCGTCTTGCGTGATGTGATGAGTGGCGAAAATCTCCCGTGCGATGCGCCGTATCCCTTCCGGGCAATACACGATCAGATTATCACCAATTCACGGTACCAACATCTCGAAGCACAGGAAACTACCGCCGAGGAGGAGGAGATCCTCGAAGAACGATTGCGAGAACTCGGTTACATCGAATAGGTAAGACTGCCGATACACCTCTGGGCAAATTCTCCTAATCTTTAACCCCTTCCAGACCCCGCTTGGATCGATCTTGACAACGCATGAAAGCGTGTGCTATCCTTATGCGATTTAAGCTACTACTGCACTGTGAAAATGCTGAGGAGGTAGCTGGATTCGCAAGAATTCAGAACTGAACTTTTGCACGCCTGCCCTCGCGTAGCGGGGTTCAGCTACGTATCAAATACGACCTTTTCACTTAGCCGATCCTAAAACCTCTCCCCCAGCCCCTCTCCTGCGAGGAGAGGGGAGATACTCCCCCTTCCCTCGTAGGGAAGGGGGCCGGGGGGTTAGGTCTGATTGCATTCGG
>JADFGN010000571.1 GCA_022567695.1 Candidatus Poribacteria bacterium
CCGAAACGAAATTCCATTCAACAGGCAAAAATGAAATCTACCAAGGTCCCTTGGTCATTATCTATCGAACGATACGGAAAGGCCCCTTAGCACAACGGATGCGATTTTTGATGGCCGGATTTTTTCCGTCGGATTTGGTCTATGACGGCCAATACTACGGAATCGTCATTGCGCCAAAGCCAGATGCATACGGTCATTACCTCTCCGCAGTTTTGAATTCGAAGATTGTCGCCTATTTCCAATTCTTGACGTGTTCCTCTTGGGGCGTCGAACGTGATGTCATCGAACCAAACGACCTTCTTCGCACACCGATTCCAGTGCTTAAAGAAGTTCCCAAAAACCTCTTGGAGCAGATATTGGAAGAATCCCGATGGCTATACGAAAACATCGACAAAGCAACGGATGGAGAAATCGCCGCACATCAGTCCCCGTTGGATGGGTTGATTTACGAACTCTATGGTCTAACACCTGCTGAGCGGGAACTTGTCGAAGACACCCTTGCGTTGACGGTGGACTTTTTCCAGAACAGGAACAGATCGGTTGCCCTACATTCACCATCCACAGAGCAATTGAAGAAGTCGACACAGGCGTTAATTGGAGCGTTGAATGCCCACTTCAAACTAATCGGCAAACAGTTTTTTGCGGATGTGTTTGAGACGCCCAAATCTCCGTTAACTCCGTTAAGAATGGTCAAACTGACGTATGGAAAAGCAGGAACGCGGGGAGATGAAGTCCAAATCCGAAGCATTGATCGGCTTGACACCGTTCTCAACGAACTTGCGGACAATTTGCGAAGCGAGATAGTAGACAACTTGGCGGTACGACGCAGTTTACGCATCTATCAGGGCACAGACATTTACATCCTTCAGCCAGCAGAACTGAGATATTGGAGCCGTTCTGCGGGTCGAAATCAAGCAAACGAAATCTTTAAAGAGCTCTGGGGGGCAAGTGGTGATTCCAACATTCAACAACCTAATCGGTAGTCCTGCCCTAAACCTTGTCCAAGAGGTTGTTAAACCTATCCTCCAGATTGTTTCAATTGCTTCAAAACAGATTGTCGATCAGCAGTTGGTTCAGGCATCATTTTCAGAGAATAGAATCACAGAACAACTTTGCAAAACGATGATTGCGGTGAAAAATCGCCTTAGCAAGCGGTTGAGAATTGAGGAGGAAGTTGGAACTTTTCACACAACAGAAACTGGTCGAATCGATTTTAAGATCATCTACGACATCGACGAAAGGAACTACTTCGGCATTGAGTGCAAGCGGCTTAGTGGCAAACGCAAGGAACGACTCGATCGAGAGTATGTTACCAAAGGCATGATGCGTTTCATCACGGGCAAATATAGCTATTCCCATCAATGGGGCATGAGGGTACGTCATCAGCGGCACGTGCAAAAGAGTTATCCAACTCGTTCGAGAAAGAATTGATGAATACAAAAAGCCCCTTCGCATCGAAAATGAATTTGCCGCAGAAACGCGATTCGGTCGTTATCCTTTTCTGCATTCTTCCCATCATCGGCAAAAGGTTACAAATACGTTGATTACGCTCCTGCACTATTTCTTTGAGGTACAATCTTAATTAAGGAAAACACAATGACACGAAGAGAAGTCCGTTGGGAACGGATGTTCCCTGATGAATTAGAAGTTGCTTTTCAGCAATGCCCGACTGTCTACTTGCCCTACGGCCTATGTGAACCCCACGGTCCACAGAACGCGCTCGGCATGGACGCGCTAAGGGCTCACGGCATTTCATGCCTCGCTGCTCACGAGTATGGCGGCATTGTGGCTCCGCCGAATTACTGGCATATTCACGAGCAGGGAGGCTATGGGGCTTGGGCTCACCGACGGGTCGGTGAAGCACGGCCGTGGCTGACGGCGATTCCAGCGTGGATGTTTTTCAAGAACCTCTGCTATCATGTTCGCGCTGTAGATGCGTTGGGATTCCACGGTGCCATCCTTTTCTCAGGCCACTCTGGCCCGCACGCCAAGGATGTGCCAATTCTGCTGGAAATTCTCCAGCCCCATTTCGCGGTACGGCTGTACAGCATTATCGGGCAGGGCATCTCGAACCCCCTTTTCCCTGATGACAAAGGCATGGGTGGACATGCCGGCAGAGGTGAAACCTCGCTTTTGTGGGCGGTTGAACCATCGTGCGTGGATGTCTCTCGCGTTCCTGCGCCAGATGAACCGGGGCCACACTTCGCAATGGGCGACTATGTCGAGACATCCGATCGCAAAGTGGGCGAACAAATGGTCGCCGACCTTGTTCAACACCTGGGGGCTAAGTCCAAGGAACTTGAGGAAGATTACGCAAAATTACCATCGAAACATAACCCGCTCACATTTGACCAAGTCGAAGAGATCTGGGAGCGGGAAGTTCATCCGAGGCTTAGAGACTTCGCATCAATGCAGTCCGGGACCGAGTCACCACCGGAAAACTCCCGTTGGTACGCCAATTGGCATGTGCCTTCTCGAGGATAGGACACGATATACTGGATACAATACGGGAGGATTTTTCATTTTGTGTCGTCAGGAATATGTCGCGGATGTGTGAAATGTCTTTGTCTATTTTGAACTTTCATTTTGTCTATCACATTTTTTATCCTTGACGTCTAAATATGCAAGTCTATGACAATATATCAGTGAGGGAACGCTAATGAATAAATTGACGTTATTGATGACCATATTCGTGCTGTGTGTAGGTTCCGTTGCAACATGGGGACAGGTCATCCATTATGAACAGAACTTTGATAATCTCAAGGATGGCGATGCCGATAAGCAAGACGACTGGGCTGTCGGCGCGCCTGCCAATCAGCCATCGACCAAAATCACCTCAAAGGTAAAGCATGGTCCGGTTGGCAAGTCCATGGAAGTCAATGCCAATCAAGAGGTCATCAGGAATTTCGACCCGAAGATCGAAAAGGGAACACACTTCCTTTCCATCTGGTTTAGATTTGAAAACCCGGGGGTTGGAAATAATACGCTGCACATCTACATGGGCGAGGAAGTGAGAGAGTGGTCGGCAGGTCCCGTCCTCAGAATTGGTGCCCAATCTGGTGACCCCAATCAGGTTGGCGTACATGATGGCAACACGGTGAAACCTGTTGGAGATATCAAGAAAGGGCAATGGCAACACATCCTTGCAGTCATCAATGTAGATAAGCAAACATATACTGTATCTCTTGATGATGAAGTGGTAGCAAAGAATTTCTCATGGCGGAATCCCGCAAATCATAGCGCGTTGGGCTGGTTGATGCTGGGATTCGACGGCGGTGTGGGACTTATCGGTTATTACGATGACATCGTTTTCGGTGAAGGAGATGAACTTCCCAAAGCCGTTGAAGCCGCAGGTAAACTGGCAACAACGTGGGGAGCGATGAAATTTCGCTAAGTCAATAACAAACTAACAAATTAACACGCATAAGGAGAACAGATCAATGAAAAGCTTCAAACTTGTTTATGGATTTCACCTCGCTGGCATGGCGATTATGCTATGTCTGGCGGCAGCCCCCGCATTTACCAAGACGTTGTTTCATGATGATTTCAGCGATAATCGTCTTGGACCGGAATGGCTTGTCGGCCATCCACAGCAGGAAGCGGTAAATGCGCCGCAATGGGTGGAAGACGGTGGAGTTTTGACTCAACTTGAAGAAGCCTCTGGTGATACCACCTACGCCATCGTCGAAGACAACTCATTCCCGGATGCGATTGGCGTGATGGTGAAAATGCGGCTTGAAACCTGGGGCGATAACGATAGAGCTAGAGCCGGTGTCGGCGTCTGGATTGATCCGGACGATAACTATAACGGCTATACCTGGTTGGTTCATGAAAGATTAGATGATACAAATATGGAATTTCTCAATGACCGTCGCGCATGGGCAAACGAGGAGGAAACTTTTCTTGTTGAGCTAAATACATGGTACTGGATTAGCATGTTCATCGATTCCGGTACTGGTGATATTTCCGGAAAAATTTGGGCCGTTGGGGATGATGAGCCAACCGAATGGTTGAAGACATTGCCTTATGCATCGTTTGGCGGAGAACGGCAACCGACGAAACTCGTTGGACTAAACGGCGGCTCTGGGAATGTTGGAAGCGCGGCAAATGTCGTCTCTTTCGATGATGTCATTATCTTTGATTCAGGTGGTCCCGATTCGCTCACGCCTGTTGAGCCCGGCGGTAAACTCGCAACCACTTGGAGTGCGATTAAGTCGAAGTGAAACTTCAACAACATCATGATTTCCGAGAAATTAAGTTGTAATCGGAAAACGTCTGGCGAGGGGTAAGTTGTACACATTAATCCCTCGCTACTTTCCTAAGATTAAATCCAAGTTCCTTCCTGGCGGGAGTTCTAAATTATCCCCCAATTAACGATTGACCCGCATTTCAAGGAGAAAGCTAAAATGAAACTGAAAACTGCTGTATTAACATGTGCCTTCTATACTGCCCTGATGGCAATAGGCTTCATTTCCCACACTAACGCCGCGGAGGTAATTGCGGTCTGGACGATGGATGAAACCAATAACGGAAAAGAAATTGTTGATGCGACTGGTAATAAGCATGACGGTGAAATCTTGGGAAAAGTCAAGCGGGTTGCTGGGAAGATTGGCAAAGGCGTTCAATTTAACGGCGCAGGGGACCATAT
>JADFGN010000572.1 GCA_022567695.1 Candidatus Poribacteria bacterium
AGCAATACAGACAGATTGAGTATCCAGGTCAACGATAATGCAACAGGTGCACAGGGAACTGTATCCTTGACGCTCGGTATTGCCGAGCAGATGGATGGACTACTCGAGAGATTGACAGACAGTATCGATGGCATGCTGGCAATTAAACAGGATGCTTTACAAGGCCAGCATGATGCCATCCAAGATCGGATTGATAGGATTGAAGCCCGGTTGCTTCTTTTTGAAGAACGCTTGAGACGCCAGTTTTTGGCAATGGAACAAGCGATGTCTCGAATCCAATCGCAAGGTAACTTCCTACTGGCTCAACTGGGAGCAGGATTTGGCATAAATTAATCATAATTGGTGAGACACTGTTTCAGGGCTTGTATCATCTGCCAGTTGCAAGTACTCCGGATTAGCTCAGATACGAATGATGTTTTGCAGACCACCAATAACTCATGGAGAAAATTTGAATGAATCTAATGAATTCTTATGGAAATTATAAACAGATGCAGGTCAAAACAGCAGATGAGGGAGCACTCATTCTTATGTTATACGATGGTGCGATTCTGTCTTTGAGAAATGTCCAAAAATTACTGAAAACCGCCCCATTGAATCGAGAAGCACTTGCAAATCATATTATTAAAGGAAGGAATATAATTTACGAACTTATCGCCTCTCTGGACTTTGAAGCTGGCGGCGAACTTTCAGACACTTTACTTCGGCTTTATAACTATTTTATCTGGCGAATCGGTCAAGCCGATCTTGAAAAAGATTCCACCTATCTCGACGATGTGATTAAGCATTTACAGGACTTGCAATCGGCCTGGGAAACCACGTTCCAAAATGCCCGCATTCAACAGACAATGCCCACTTCATCGGCTACGTCTCCTTTGCAAATTACGAAAAAACCCCGCATGCGTTCCATCACTGCATGATAGCCGCGACCTCTGAAGCGTTAATGTGGCATTGCCAATGTTCACTCAAGACAATTCCTATGCCGATCAAATAAAAGCCGCCTTTCAAAGGAAGATAAATCTTTACCGAGAATGTGTTGATTTAACTCTGCAGATTGGTAAAGCGATTGAGACTGAAAACGGCGATCTGACACTTTCTCTGCTCAAGGGTCGTGAAGATATTTTCGATCAAATTCGTGCTGTTGATGGTCATGTTGCGACTATCACCAGCTCTCCAGACCAATTACGGATGGTGGGTCAGCAGTCGACTGAGATAAATATTCTTCTCGATCAAATCCACGACCTCGTCCGGAAAATCATATCCACGGACAGCGACCTCTTTAAGCAGATGGCGATGAAACGAGCAGAGACCTTAAATGCGTTAACGTATAATCATCAGAACCTTCGCTTAGCGAGGGCCTATCGCTCTATAGGTACAAATCAGACACACTTGGTCGATATAGGACAATAACAACCTATCAATGACAGTTTCGATCCTTTCGCAGATTTGATAGTGCATGTTTAGCCCCCGGCTTTACCCACCTATTCCTGCCCGTTCTATCACGGACCCCATCCATACACCTCTCCGCCAATTGGCACAAACATTGCGCATCTGACAACGCGCACGTAGACTGGGGAATCGGAGATTTCACTCGATTCCCATTTAACGTCCGAAAGTATGTTAGTTTTCTACATTAAACAAAGCTTGAAAATGTGCTAGTTTGTCACACTTAACGATCGCAAAAGATGTGCTAATTTGTCACGCTCCCATCGATTAAGCTCAGGAAGCAGGTTGAGCATCTATTCAGGAAAACTTCCAACTCGAAGGGCAAGCTGACGATATTTCTGATTTCATCCTTATTCCTTATACGCAATGAATCATGCCGACGAAGTATCCTTTCAAGTTGCCTCACTTTTCAACCCACCATCAGGGAGCTATTGTGACCGAAAATCTGGATGGAGAGCTCATACAATTTTTTTCCAAAGCCTTTCAGTCCTTCGATTCCGCAAGTGAAAAGTTGACTCGTACTTACGTAGGTTTGGAGAACACTTTGGCTTGTATCCTTGAAAGCATGGCGGCGGGAGTAGTTGTTATAGGTCTGCAGGGACATATTACCTTATTTAACCAGGCGGCAGAGAAGTTAATGGGTATTAAAGCGGAAAATGTTATCGGTTTGCCATACAATGACATTTTCGGCGATCGTCCATTTCTGATGAAAACCCTCGAAACCGGCGAAGCTCACATCAGTCACGAAGCCTTTATTCAAAGACGCAGCGTGACGCTTCCCCTTCCTGTTGAGATTAGCACAAGCCCGATTGTTAACGCCAATGGAGAAACGATAGGTGCCCTGGAACTGATTCGTGACATTTCTGAGCGTAAACAGTTGGAAGAGCAACTCACCAGATCTAAAGCATTGGCAGAATTGGGAAAGATGGCGGCTGAGATCGCTCACGACTTGAGAAATCCGCTTGGCGCAATTCGGCTTTATGTCAGTATGCTCCAGCAAGAACTGAACGGCGATCTCAAGCAACTGGCGGATTCCGTTGCACGAGGAATTAACACGCTTGAATCCATTACATATAACCTACTCTCTTTGGCTCGTCCGATTAAACCGAACTTTCAATTCATCGACCTCGTCAGCCTTATTGATGATGTCCTCACGTTTACAATCTACGCCATGGAGGAGAAAAACATAAAATTGGTGCAGGATTACGAACGGGACGGGACACTCATCTGTTACGGTGACTTTGAGCAACTGAAGCAGACCGCACTGAACCTGATATTGAATGCGATTCAAGCGATGCCTCACGGAGGAGAGCTGCGCATCACCGGGAGAATTGTAGAAGACAAGGATTTAATCCTCCTAAGTATAGAGGACAGTGGTGTGGGAATACCGGTCGATATTCAGGAGAAAATTTTCACGCCCTTCTTCACAACAAAATCTTCAGGAACTGGATTAGGACTTCATACGGTCGATCGGATTATTCAAGCGCATTACGGACGAGTCCGTGTCAAAAGTACGGAAGGAATCGGAACCCAGTTTTTCATCGAATTACCCCGAGATGCCAGACAGAAACAGGTACCAATCTTTTCTGTCAATGACTTAGTGTCGCTCAATGAAACGCCACGTTTCAATTCAGTTCACACAATCATAAGTTGAAGGAGAAATAGCAATGAAAGATCGCCGTATTTTAGTTGTGGACGATGAAGATTTAATGAGAGCTGCGGTTATTGAAACGCTTCAACGTGCTGGCTATCCTGCAATGGCGGCGAGCAGTGCTCAAGAAGCATTAGAATTCATGGCTCATCGTCGGTTTTCTGTCGTCATCACGGATGTCAAGATGCCGGGAATGGATGGCTTCAAGCTGTTTCAAAAAATTAAGGAATTGTATTCAGATACCTGTGTTATTCTTATGACAGGCTTTCCAGATCTTCAAGATGCCATTGATGCTCTTAAACAGGGCGCGGCTGATTACCTGCAAAAGCCTTTTATGCCAGAGAAACTCATCAATCTCGTTGAGCAGTTTATAGATATTAGGCAAACTGAAGGCGCAGGTCAATTTGACAACATTATCACTCAGGATGCTCAAATGTTGCAGGTGTTGAAAAAAGTCCACACAGTTGCTGTCAGCAATGCGCCTGTACTTATTCAAGGAGAAACAGGAACCGGTAAGGAGTTAATTGCGCAAGCGTTGCATAATAATAGCCAACGGACTCAAACCGGTGAGATGGTACCATTGAATTGCGCAGCGATTCCTGAATCTCTAATGGAAAGCGAGATGTTTGGCGCGGAGAGAGGGGCGTATACTGGATCGCATACGCGACATATCGGCAAATTCGAGAGGGCACACAAGGGAACGCTATTTTTGGATGAAATTAGCGAACTTTCGTGGCACTTGCAAGCCAAGCTCTTACGTGCGTTACAAGAAGGCGAAATTGAACGGGTCGGTGGAAATGGACAAATTAAAGTGGATGTTCGGATCATTACTTCCACGAATGAAGATATTGAAAAACTCGTTGATGACAGCATATTTCGTTCTGACCTCTATTATCGTCTCGACGTGATTCGGATAACGCTTCCGCCTTTACAAAAACGCAAAGGTGATATTCCACTGCTCGCAAATCACTTTTTACAAATGTATTGTGATGAATATCGCCGAGACATTGAAGAGATCTCCGACGAAGCTTTGGATATGTTATATGAATATGATTGGCCAGGCAATATCCGCCAACTTCAAAATGTAATTCAACAGGCGGTCATTGAATCAAATAGTATACAAATTAGCATAGACGATATTGACCTCCATCGGCGTAGACGAGAAAGATCCATTGAGCAAGAGGCTTCCAATGCTATTCCTTTTGAAATTGGTATGTCATTGTATGACCTAGAAAAAGAGGCAATTCTGAGAACCTTAAATGCTTATGATGGCAATCGAACGAAGACGGCGGAGATATTAGAAGTCACTTCCCGGACGATTCGCAATAAGCTACACGAGTACGCAGTCGCTTGAACACGATATATCATTAATTTAACAGTATATTTTGCTTGTTAGCCAATAGCGGTCAGACCTCATCCCAATCCCAATGAAGTGCGTGAGGTCTTCGGCTGGGTTCAGGGAAAAATCGCCGAAAAGCGTGGCATTGCGCTTGATGACAAATCTCCGAGGATCTTCGAGCACAGTGGGCAGCTTGCACGGGAAT
>JADFGN010000573.1 GCA_022567695.1 Candidatus Poribacteria bacterium
CATGGGGGAGGCCCCGAAACGGCCAAGAATTTCACCCATTCGTACCCTCAAACCGATGAAATACATGCCATTCTGGGCGAAATTCGATGCGCTTGAAACCAATAATTGCCGCCTCCCCTAACTCATCTATGCGCCCGTGTCGAACTGAGCTAAGTTTTCCTTTGAGAAATGTCAGATGAGAAAATCTATATTTTGCCCTTGATCTTTGTTCATCATTCACATATAATACCGTTTCCAACAGGAGACCTGATTCAGTGGAGGGACCTCAATGTGGCGGTGCGTGTTGAGGTGCGCGAGGTCTACCCTCCCACCCGAAGGGTGCATAGCGCAAGATTGGCTCTGGTTACTCGGTTCCGCCGTACTTGGTGCAGTGGTTGTCTTTAACGCCGGGTATGTTGACGGGTAAACACCCAGTGTCACCTGACAACCGGGGTTTGCGAGAATACTCCACACAAGGCGTTTCAGTATTGGTAGGCTATTGCGGCAGTAATTGTTCAGGTCGTCTATGAAACACCGAGATAGGCGGAGCGAGCCCAGAGCCAAGTTCGGTAAAATGTAATGGGTCACAGAGATTCAGGATTCACTCGCCTCTTGTATCTTGTTCAAGCATCGTTTGGCATTCTTGTGTCCTTGTTTCCCCCTGAACATTTACTTAAGCGGCTATATTTCATCTCGTGAGACAAAATAAACCAATTCCTCAAGAAATCATAGATCGGGAACTTCCACTCAAAATCGAACTCATCAAGCAGATCGGGTGGCTTGTTCGACTGCGTTGGATTGCCATTGGCGGTGTGTTCATTACTGTAGGTGCCGCAAGTTGGTGGCTTGATATCATTGCGAATCCGCTTCCACTTTACGTCATCTCTGTGCTGATGGTGCTTTACAATTTTGAGCCGAATATCTACCCGAAACACATCACCGAAAAACCGCTAGCCTCCATTAAACGTCACGCCTGCACACATATTATCCTCGATCTTTTCTCCCTAACAGCATTGATTCATTTCAGCGGTGGCGTCGAGAATCCGTTTATTTTTTATTTTGTCTTTCATCTCGTCATCGCTAGCATTATTCTCTCCAAGAAGGTTAGTTACATCCTCGCTACGCTCAATACGATGCTTCTGAGTTCGCTGATCTTCCTTGAATATTACCACATTTTTCCGCATTACCATCTCAATTTTCTGCCCGCTCTGCTTTGGCGCCATCCGCTCTATATTTCAAGTATCCTCTTTGTTTTCACGAGTACGTTGTTTTTCTCTGTCTATCTTGCAACGACGGTGATGGATATGGCGAGGGCCCGTGAGGCAGAAACGCGAGAGTTAAAGGAGAGTTTAGAAGAGAAAGTGGCTGAATTGGAAGCCGCCCGAAGGGAAGTTCTGTTCGAGGGCAATAAGCTCAAATCGATAATTGAGTGCATGCACGAGGGGGTGGTCTTTGTTGATGAGAAAAATCGTGTGAAACTCTTTAACAAAGCCGCCCAGCGAATCCGCAAAGATCAATCTGGAATCCGTCTGTCCACTCAACCTGAGGACATCGATGAGGACTTATGCCTTGAAATGTATGGGATTCTTCCGCAGATTACAAAAGACCTGTCTAATGGACACGCCGCGATTGAGCAGCGCATCCAGGTTAAGGACAAATATCTTGAAAACACCTACGCTGCCGTGCGCGATGATGATGGGAACTATCTAGGAACGGTGCTGGTTTGCCGGGATGTGACGGAGCGGAAGCGTATGGAACAACAGATGATCTTTTCCGAAAAGATGGCGTCGATCGGTGAATTAGCGGCGGGGGTTGCGCATGAAATCAATAATCCACTTGATGGAGTGCTTAACTGCATCCTGCGCATTAAACGGAACCCCCAAAATGAGGAACAAACACGCGAGTACCTCGATCTGATGGAAGAAGCGCTGAGGCGTATTGAATCCACCGTTGGAAAACTTCTCAATTTCTCACGCAAACATGAGCTCACTCTTACGTTGATCTCTTTGAATGAGGTTGTTGACGAGGTAACGAAATTGATTGAGTACAGTGCAGAAGAAAAAGATATCCGAATTGAAAAGCAGTTCCAACCCAATCCCAAGCGCATCCACGGTGATAAGCACCTTTTGGGACAGGTTGTCCTCAATCTCGGACTCAATGCAATTGCCGCAATGCCCGATGGCGGCGTGCTGACTTTTGAAACCGGGGAAATCGAGTTGGATGCATTACTTGGTCAATCAGTGGTTTACGTCCAGGTCCGTGACACAGGAATTGGTATTCCAAAAACTGTACAAGATCGAATCTTCGATCCGTTTTATACTACAAAAATTACAGAGAAAGGTACAGGGCTTGGACTTTCCGTATCAGATCGAATCGTAAGACAGCACGAAGGCGTGATCGAATTTGAGAGTGAAGTGGGTTTTGGATCAACATTTACTGTTAAATTGCCCATCAAGAGAGGCACGGAAAAACTATGAAAGTGCTGGTCGTTGACGACGAAAAAATTAAACGAATCACACTACGCGACGATCTGCGTGAGGCAAACTACGACGCAATTGCGGTCGAATCTCCTACGATTGCGTTGCAACTGCTGCAACATGAGCAATTCGATGTCTTAGTGACTGACCTGCGGATGCCGAAAATGCACGGCATTGAGTTTCTCAAGCGAGTCAAGAAAGCGTATCCGCATATCACCGTAATTGTCATGACGGCTTATGCCAGTGTTGAAACGGCCGTGGAAGCGATGAAGTTTGGAGCGCATAATTACATCAAGAAGCCTTTCTCGAGCGAAGAATTGATTATCATGATAGACAAGCTGAAAGCACTTCATGGGAAAGGGAAAGCGCAAAAGAGAGGTGAAATTTTGCCACCCATCAATTCAAACAGAGCTTCTGGACTCCAAATCATTGGAAAAAATCAGCGGATGCGTGAGATTTTTAAACTGCTCGAAACAGTTTCTGATTCAAGAAGTAATGTGCTCATCTACGGAGAAAGAGGTACTGGCAAAGCGTTGCTCGCAAAATCAATCCATATCAACAGTTCGCGTGAACATCAACCTTATGTACAGGTCAACTGTGCAGGGAAATCACATGAATCACTAGAGCGTGAACTTTTTGGAGTGGAGCAAAAGGCGGCGAAAGGTCAAATTGGGCGAATCGAGTTAGCGGAAGGGGGAACACTTTTTCTCGCCGAAGTCGAGGCGATACCTCTTGAAGTTCAGCCCAAAGTGCTACGGTTGTTAGAAAATGGAGAGTTCGAGCGTTTTGGAAGTGGGAACACAATCAAGGTAGACGTTCGCATTGTCGCGACCACAACTGCGAATCTGCAATCAAAAGTCCGAAAAGGCGAATTTCGAGAAGACCTCTTCTATCGACTAAACGTCATTCCAATTTTTCTACCCCCACTGCGTGAGCGCGTGGGAGATATTCCACTTTTAATCAATCACTTTTTAGATCTCTTTTCTCCAAATCAGTTTTTCCATATTGTCCCCGAAGCAGTTGATCTGTTGATGACATATCCGTGGCCTGGCAATGTGCGCGAATTGGAAAATCTGATTGAACGGCTCGTTGCCATCAATGATGGGCAGGAGATCACCGTCGAAGATATACCAATTGAACTGAAACTACCCGCGCCGCTCCCTTCTGATGATACGTTAGGCGAAACATCATTCCACGAAATTATCCAATCCACGGAGCGAGAACTCATTGCCTGGGCAATGAAGAAAACGAGCGGGAATAAAACTCAGGCAGCGAAACTGCTCAAGATGAAACCCTCAACCTTCCGCGATGCGCTAGCGAAGCATATCGATCAGGTTGAGTGGGAAGTTTAAAAACCAGAGATTCCCGCCGTCTGTTCGTAATGGGCTTTCATCTGTTCGGCTTGTTGCGCTAGAATTCGGCGTCGCTCATCTAAAGAAAGACACATGAAATCTGCTTGAGGCGACAGCGTATCTACTTCTTTGTCAGCCAACTCAAGCAACAAACGGTACGCAAGAGGTAACTTGGTTTCTGGTAGTTTTTTGATTAACTGTTGAACCTGAGTGTAGGTGATTGTTTCCATGTCTCTTTCCTTGAGTTTTGATGCCATCCTTATCCTTTAACCGTTCGTTTATTCCTTCGCTTCCTAACGAACAAAGTTCAGTTGTCCGCTACGCGGACGAGCACGGCGGGGGATCGTCGAGTCCGGAGACGATTGGTCTTCTTGCCGAAAGCCGGAAGCCTGCCCTCGAGCGAAGCGAAGGGACAAACCAGAACTCGCCACAACCCTAGAAACATTCATAAAAACAGTTCCCCAAGCCTGCCCTCGAACGCAGTGAAGGGTCACCTGAAACGGCTGGTTAGGCACAGTCCAATAACGATTCTCGATAAGATCTCTATACTCCCTACCTAACGGCACTTTCATCTAAACGGAATTGATCCAGCTCTGAATTGAGGGATGCTTGAATGCCGATGGGAAGAATCAATATCGGAGCAGTATGACCAAAATCCACCTGTGTTAAGATCGGAAACTTCCAAGTTTCCGTGTATTCAAGAATTAAGGCTTCAAAGAGTTTTTCTTCTTCCTCGGAGAGTTCATTGATTTTCCCGACGACTAAGCCTGCAATTTGATCAAACAGCCCTATCTGCTGACATTGAGCGAGTGATGCGTCAATATCCCT
>JADFGN010000574.1 GCA_022567695.1 Candidatus Poribacteria bacterium
CAATGATGCCACGTTCAAAAGTTTCCGTCTGGAACCTTATGCATCCGTTATCACCCAACTGGCTCAAGCACATGAACCGGCTGTAATCATGATGGGGGCTAGCAACTCAGGGTTGGAATTAGCTGCCTACGTTGCGGCAAAATTAGGGGTCGGGCTTGCCTCAGATTGCATCGAGTTGGGTGTTGCGGATGGAAGGCTAGTCGCTACACGTCCCGCGCTGATCGGCAACCTCATCGCGAAAGTGGTATTTGGCGAAGCTCGTCCGCAAATGGTTACGATTGGTCGCCGTGTGTTTCCCACCCCGGAAATGGATACGAATCGAAGTGGTGAGATTACGGTGGTTGACCCCGTAATGACCGAAGCTGACATCCTCACAAAAGTGGAGGGATTTGAAACGTCTGCATCGGAAGTCAGCTTGACCGATGCGCGGATTATTGTCTCCGGTGGTCGCGGCGTAGGCGAACCTGAAGGCTTTGCCCCTATCAAAGCACTGGCTGAAATGCTCGGCGGGGCGATGGGTGCCAGCCGGGCTGTTGTCGATGCCGGATGGATACCCTATGCCCACCAGGTCGGGCAAACTGGCAAAACGGTTCAACCCGACCTCTACATTGCCTGCGGCATCTCCGGCGCCATCCAACACCTGGCCGGGATGAAAACTTCCAAGTTGATTGTCGCAATCAATAAAGACCGCGAAGCACCCATTTTTAAGTATGCCCACTACGGCATCGTGGGTGATTTGTTCCAATATATTCCCGCGCTAACGGAGGAGTTCAAAAAGCGGTTGGAGGGATAATGCTCACCTCTGTTGAAAAATTACTATTCGCAATTGCCGTTCTTGTCTCGCTTTACCTCGCCTACATCACCTTCGGGCGGATGGTCAAAATTGTGTTGCGTGGCAAAGGGCAACTCAACTTTGATCATCTGCCTCGGCGTCTGCTGACCAGTCTGATCGCGCTGGTTAGCCAGGGCGGAATGATACGCCAACGTCCAATCACCTCTCTCTTTCACGCACTTGTCGCCTGGGGTTTCATCTTCTATGGACTGGTCAATATCATGGATATCCTTGAGGGCTACCTCCATGACTTTCGTTTTTTGGACGATAGTGCTATAGGCGGACTCTATCGGCTGCTGGCAGATGTTTTGAGTGTCGCTGTCCTGGTGGGAATGAGTTTCTTTCTGATCCGACGCTTTGTCGCTAAAACCCCCGCGTTGACTTACCACAATAACGTCAAACTACATCCAAAGGCGGTATCCGGTATCTCCAAAGATTCTTTGGTTGTGGGCACTTTTATTTTAGCCCACGTTGGCTTCCGTCTTTTAAGTGCTTCATTTTTTGTCGCCCTGCAAGGAGACGACCCCTGGCAACCTTCTGCCAATCTGGTCGCAAGTCTATGGAGTGGTCTGCCAGAACCAGCTATGACAATTGGCTGGCACATCAGTTGGTGGCTGGCACTGGGCTTGGTGCTGGCTTTTGTCCCCTACTTTCCCTATACCAAACACGCCCATCTTTTCATGGGGCCCTTCAACTTAATGACGCGCCCCCAGCGTAAGGCATTAGGTGCTTTGGACGCGATCGATTTTACCGATGAGAGCATTGAACAGTTTGGGGTCGCCCACCTGACCGATCTCAGCCAGACCCACATTGTAGATGCGTTTGCCTGCGTGATGTGCAACCGCTGTCAGGATGTGTGTCCAGCCTACGTCACCGGCAAAGAGCTATCGCCCGCTGCCCTGGAAATCAATAAACGCTACTATCTCAGAGAAAACATGACGCAACTGGCAGCAGGCTCGGAAGATTCGTTGCCGCTCATGGCGTATGCCATCAGCGAAAGTGCCGTGTGGGCATGCACCAGTTGCGGTGCTTGTGTGGAGGTTTGCCCTGTTGGGAATGAACCCATGTTTGATATTTTGGGGATTCGCCAAAACCAGGTATTGATGGAAGGCGTCTTTCCCAATGAACTCAGAGGCGCATTTACCGGAATGGAGCGTAACGGCAACCCCTGGCAAATGGCAGATGACCGTCTGGCCTGGACAGAACCGCTTGATTTTCCCGTGCCAACAGTTGAAGAAAACCCCGATTTTGATGTACTTTATTGGGTCGGTTGCGCCGGAGCTTTCGATGCCACCGCCCAAAAAACCGCTCGTGCGATTGCGACCATTCTTCACGCAGCCGGGACAAACTTTGCCGTGTTGGGTAACAACGAAACCTGTACCGGAGACCTCGCCAGACGGGCAGGAAACGAGTATCTCTTTTTTGAGATGGCTCAGATGAATATTGAAACGCTGAACGGAGTCAATGCCCAAAAGAAAAAAATCATCACCGGTTGTCCGCACTGTTTGCACACAATCAGCAGCGAATATCCAGCCTTTGATGGCAACTACACTGTCTTACACCACACCCAATTCATCAGCGAGTTGATTCGGGAAGGGCGACTCAAGTTGAGCGACGCAACATCTACCGAAAAAGTAACCTTTCATGATCCCTGCTACCTTGGTCGCCATAGTGGAGAATACAACGCCCCTCGTGAAGCACTGACTTCTGCCGGGCTATCCATCTTGGAGATGGAACGCCATAAAAGCAACGCCTTCTGCTGCGGTGCGGGCGGTGCACAGGTGTGGAAGGAGGAGGAAGCAGGGACACAAGCCGTGAGTGCCAATCGTTACGCCGAAGCTAAAGCCACTGGTGCTGAGGTATTAGCCGTCGGTTGTCCCTTCTGCACCCGTATGCTAAACGATGCCAACGCCCAGGCGGGTGAAGGGATGAAGGTAAAAGATGTGGCCGAAATTGTGGCGGAGGCGATTTCTTCGCAGTGACGGATAAGCGGCGGGTTGTTGTATCATTACCAGAAATGCGAATCCACGTTGATTCGGCAAATAATGCTTGTCATCGACGTTATTTTAGTATAGACTGGGACGGACGCAGTTGATATAATTTCGTGAGTGAGATTGCGGCTTACCGTCACACGCCGTAGGAAATACGCTACGGTATTTTCCCGCTAAATAAGAGTCAGGCCGATTGAAGGATTATTTCAAAAACGAACCTCTTAGGAAAAGTTATGAAGCTAGAAGAGTTGTATCGCATAGGAAAAGCCCGTCAATTTGAAATGAAGGCTAAATGGCCTATTAGTTGGAAAGGCATGTCATCTGATTTGAAACACGCAGCCGATAGGTTGTATGACCTTCATCAGGAGGCACATCAACGCATTATTGAACGAATCTTGGAAGAATTAAAAGAACGTAAACGTGGAAAAAAATCTGAAGCATCCCGACGAGTACTTGAAGGTAAAGAACTTGAAGACCATTTGGATGCTAGATTATTCATACCTTATTTTCTTTTAATTGGATATGCAATTGAAAATTTACTTAAGGCGAATCTCATGGTTCAACATCCAGAGTATTTTAAACCTAATGCGAAGATGGTTGATATTAGAAGCCATAATCTCGTTAGCCTATGCAAGCGTTGTAACATTTCAATAGATACAGAAGAAACAAATTTGCTAGAGAAACTTACAAGGTATATTGAATGGGAAGGTAAATATCCAATACCGCTTGAGGCAGATAAAAGTTTACCGAGAAAGCGAGATGATGGAACATGGGAAAGACAATTTGAAGACGGGTTTAAGATACCCAAACAGTCTATAGATAGCCTTTATGCCAAACTCTGGAACGAATTAGAGTGCCAATATAAAACGGCAGCTAACGATAAGATATGAAACAGAAAAGCAGATATTCGCTCAAAATTTTCTTGCCTAACCAGTCGTTAGATGGCGAAGGAAGAAACGAACGGTTAAATCGAATGAGAACTCAATGTCGTTGACCGAGATTCAAGATAAAATCCAAAAAGATGAATATCGCATTTCTGATCATGCAATCAAAAGAATGATCCAGAGGTCTATTGATCGCTTTGAGGTTATGGAAGCGATTTTGAACGGTGAAATTATCGAAGAATACCTGCAAGATAAATATTCGCCGAGTTGTCTCATCTATGGTAGAACAAAAGTGGGTCGCGATCTGCACGTCCAAGTTTCTCTTGCACCCAAAGTGGTAGTAATTACCACATATGAACCGCATCCCGGGGGATGGATCGATTGCCGGATTAGGAGGTGACGAAAATGAAGTGTGTCTTTTGCGGAGGTAGAGTCGAGTCTCAAAAAGTGACTTTTGTTTATGATTATGACAATAACTATTTTTTCGTTGAGAATGTACCTGCCGAAGTCTGTGTGCAATGTGGTGAGAAAACCTACTCGCCGGAAGTGACGGATGAGTTAATCCGCCTTGCCAAAAAGGAACTCAAGCCTGTTAAGACAATTCAAGTGCCCGTTTTCGAGTACGTAGATCAGGTTTGGAGTTGGATTTGATTCTTTGAGGAATGAAACATGGAAAAAAATCATCCTAAAAATTGTTTAAATTGTAAATCAGAAAATCTTTATGGAAATGTTACTCGTGCAGGTGGCCTTTTCGGGCCGTCTCTATTGCCGCGCCTAGGCTTATTTGGTAATAATGCTTCTATGCATGTTTTTGTCTGTGAAGATTGTGGCCACATTCAATTTTTTGCCGACAAACGGTCTCGCTCTAAACTTGCCAAAAAATGGGCAAGGGCTTGGCTCCCTTTCAGGACAACTTAGACTTTCTTCAA
>JADFGN010000063.1 GCA_022567695.1 Candidatus Poribacteria bacterium
AACCCCCTCTTGGTCTTCCCCTTACCATGGTTTAGGAGCGGATAACCTCCCCCGTCCCCTCCTTCGTAAGGAGGGGAGATCCGCAGACGACGTAGGTTCTCCCCCTTTCTCTTGGCAACAGGAGGGCAGAGAAAAGCGCAATTTGATATGTTGTTGAGTATAACCGCTATTGTTTTCTCCATCGTTCACTATCAAATTGCGGATGATACACGTCGTTGAAGAACCGTTGATGCTCAAGCGACAGCGAATCGAGCATCTCATCCCGGAAGTGCGGTTTGTGGTGGCGGACGTTGATGTGGTTGTAGCAGAAGAACAGCGCATATCGCGGGATGTCCTGTTTCCACGCACAAGCTGAATGCCTCACAGCCTCTGAGAAAATGAGCAACGAGCCAGCCGGACAGCTATAGGTATCCCATACGCCTGAATCTTGGTCGTCGAAATATTTTGGGAATGGTCTGAAATTGGACTTGTGGCTGCCGGGAATAAACGCCGTCCCGCCTTTGCCTTTGCTAACTTCATTCAACTCCCACACAACGCGCGTCATGCCAGAATAGATACGTCCGTTGTGGTACTGGTAGCTGTAGTTGGGATTAACGCTTTTCCCACCCGCGTGTGGACTCCACCCTTTGTGCCCGTCGCTTATCGTCCGATAGCTTAGAAATACATTCTCCAGGCGGATTTTCTCAGTTTCGTCGTCGATGATGCTATGAAGTGTCCGCATGGTTGCCGGGTGATCAATCAGCATCGATGCCGCTCCACCGGGAAGTTGACGTTCGGCAGGCGGCAGTGATTCGGGGTCGTTGCGAATTCGGTCACACTGGTCCTTGATTTGATCGATTTTGTCATCAGAAAGAACCGCTGGAAACAGGATGTACCCCTTGAGATCGAAGAGGAACTTCTCCTCCTCAGTCAGAAATGGTGTTAACTCAGCCATGAATCATCTCCTCCCCGACAGCTCGGGATTTTGAATTCTATACCCAAAACAAAATTGAAGATTGAAGATTTGCGTGGGGTCTGTCCTCCCCGAAGGGCTTGCTTCGCAAACCATCTGAACGGTTGCCCCATACCGGAAACGTGCGGGAACATATACACGTCGTTGGATAGAATTCCTGCACACTAAATAATTCCCCAGAAAGAGATTATACTTCTGCGTGAATGAGGGAAGCCACGCGGCTTCGACAGACATATAAATAGCGGAAGAAGTTGCGTGCGGCTTCGATTAAGTGGGAGATATCAGCGAAGTATTCGTTATGAGTAACCTTTGCACGGAAGAAACGGAACACCTTCTCAACTGGGTTCAGCTTCGCTACGGTGTAAGGGGGAAGAAAATAGAAATACAGTCGCTCATTGACTTTGACTTCTCCATGAATTTTGCGGTACCCATGCGCTGGCGCGTTATCCATAACAATGACTACTGTCTCAATGTCATTAAGTTAACGATACAAGACGCATAAATCTTTGGCATATCGAACCGCAGAAGTCAGTTCGCATGGGATCTACGAGATGCGGGTTCTCTTCACTTCCTACAACAATTTGCTTATCTTAATGACATTGGGTCTTCACTCATTACCGTAATGGGGCGACGGTAAAACGTTACTTTTCCTACATCCCATTCGTCTTCAAGTAAATCAACGGAAAAATAATCTTCTGTTTTGAACTGTTGCCAGTCCATAAACGGATGATGAGTCGAGAAAACCAAACTGCCTTCCGGTTTTAGGACACGGTAAAACTCAATAAATACAGGTTGCCATGCTTTGATATAGTGCATTACCAACGAACAAACAATGCAGTCAAACTCGGCATCTTTAGCAAAACTTAGCGGCTCTGCCAGATTTGCTTGTAAAACCCGTGCGCTATTTCCGACTCGCTCTCTAGTACGCTTCACAAATTCTTCGTTAAAGTCAAAAGCGGTCACAGTGGCCCTTTCATTTAACAAATACTCGGTGCACCAACCCGTGCCACAGCCTACGTCCAATACGTTCTTCTCATGCACGTTTGGCCACAGAGAGACAAAGGCCGGACGTTCATACAAAACCGTCATAGGCTTATCGTCAATAGTGTCAGCGTATTTGGCTGCTATGCCTTCGTAGCTGGTGCCGGTATGCTCAGACATCTCGTTCCTTTTATCCAAAATTCTGAGAATTCTTAGGTATCGAAAACGGCTGATTATAGGAGAATAGCACGGACTTAGTGACGGTTACCGTCTACTATTTCATACACGTTTCAACTTCCGCCGTATGTCTGCATCACCCAAATTATCCGACCTGATTGTACGCAGTTGTAAACAAACCCTGACTATTATGGGGGGATGGCTTGCCGATGCTTTAAGGTGGCTTTGGCATCACTCTTGCGCTCTTGGGTTAAATGTGGCATTTACACAGGCTTTGATTGCTAACCTCATTAGCATATATCATGGAGGCTATTCAAATGACCGCATCCGCCACGACCCAAGACGCCCAAGCATTCGATAAAACGCGAATCGCTAACGACACGCAGAGTTTTTCGCACACGGACATCAAACCTTATCTAAACGAACTAGAACAGGTATCGTGGTATCATCAATATCGCATCACCATCATGCGACGACTTATCGCATCACCGAACAAAGATGAAGCCCCTAACCGAATGTCACGAATTTAACCATGAAAATGACGAGACGTATGACGTAAAAACGTAGTAATGACACCTGTTTTTGAATAACCCATAAGCCGTCAGTGTCAACTGATGCTGGCGGCTTATGTTTGTTAGGATCCAGTGGCATACGGACGCTTGTCAATGTAATCCTTTCAGCTTCGCCCAAATTGTCACCAATTTCTGCTTCGGCTCAACCGCCAAACCCACCGCGATTCCGTTATCCATCAACTCCGTCAGCTCAGCGGGGTCTAATGCCCTGTCAAACAACACCAGATCATCAATCGTTCCAGTCATCCAGTAATCACCAATGTCGCACCCCCCGATGAACAAGACGTTATCGTGGTCGTCCGGATCGGTATCCGGCGCGACTTCGGCATCAAGCGTCCCGTCGATGTACAACTTAAAATTGGGCTTCTCGTATGTTCCAGCGACATGATGCCATTTTCCGTCCGTGACAACGGTTTTGGCATCGAAAGATTTCCAGCCGCTGTTCGTCGTAAATGAGTAGTGGATGACACCGGTATTGATGTTGCCGAACAATCCGTAATTCCTGTTTGTGGGGCCCCGATTCTCTTTTGAAGCGATGATTTGCCATTTGCCTGATATTTTGGGAATATTCACCCATGAGGCAATGGTAAACGACTTCAAATCCAACTTTTTATCATCAGGAACTTGCGCCATGTCTGACCCACCGAATTCGAGGCCCCCATCAAATTTCCCCTTGACCCATTTGGGCTTGCCTTTGACAATCTCTCCGTTAAGACCATTGTCAGATGAATCTTTGAGGGTTTGTCCATTCCCATCATCAAGCAACCAAGCCCCGACAAGGCCGGTTGTGTCGAGTGCAATCGCGGATGTACCACCTGCCAACAAACCAAGCATCGCTAGAAACGCTAAGACTTTTCGCATCGAAATCCATCTCCTTTCGTAATCTCGCCAAATCATCGCAGTTTTAGCAATGATTAAAATTAACTAAAAGCTTTCACGGCCCACTTTTGAAAGTATCCCATTATACGCTTTCTCAATCTTATGTCAACAGAAAAGATTTACGGGTGGAAGAGCAGACCTTTGAGGTTATACACGATATGATACAATTCGGCTCCTTTGCGCTTTGAGCGTTTATCGAATTGTGTTATAATTTTAACGTCAGTTCGGGGATCGAGCACGATGATGTTGGTTCTTTCAACGAAAGAGACAGTGGCATCGCGCCGATTGAGACCTTTGGCCCACGTGATGCCGACGACGAAAGAGCGATCATGCTCAACACTTTAGGAAAGAGGTAAAAGTGAACATCACATCTACACAAGAGATTCGGACACATTTTAAGGCTTTACGGCGAATTCACCGTGGGGTTCCGGTGGCTTACTTTGACGGACCGGGTGGGACACAAATTCCCTCGTCTGTGGTGGAAGCAATGACGGACTACCTGTACAATCACAATGCCAATACACACTGGGCGTATCCAAGCAGCCATGAGACAGATGAGCTGCTGATGGAGTCGCGAAATACGCTGGCAGACTTTCTGAATGCGACACCGTCTGAAATTGCTTTCGGTGCAAATATGACAACGTTGACATTTCATCTAGCGCGTGCGATCGGTCGTCACCTTAACGCTGGCAACGAGGTTCTCGTTACGGAACTTGACCATCACGCAAATATCGATCCCTGGCACAGCCTTGTTCCAGATTTTGGCATTAAAGTTCGGACAGTCAAGATGATTCCAGAGACCGGCCAGCTTGACTGGCGCGACCTTGAGCGGAAACTGAGTTCGAACACCAAAGTTCTCGCCATTGGTGCCGCGTCAAATGCACTGGGCACGATCAACAACATTAAACGCGCGGTTGACCTGGCACACGGCGTTGGCGCGAAAGTTTTCGTCGATGCCGTTCATTATGCGCCGCATGAACTTGTAGATGTCAAGGCATTCGGTTGTGATTTTCTTGCCTGTTCGGCTTACAAGTTCTATGGCCCACATGTCGGCATCCTATTCGGTCGCGCCCATCGACTTCAAGTGCTTGATTTCCCGAAGCTTCAGCCGGGATCAAATATGATACCTGAACGTGCAGAAACCGGCACGCTAAATCATGAAGGCATCGTTGGAGCCGCTGCCGCAGTAGACTTTCTGGCATCATTGGCATCGGGCCAGCATCGTCGTTCTCGCCTCAAAAAGACTTTTGACGAATTGCAGAGACGTAGCAAACATCTGCTAATGACGCTCTGGGAGGGGTTATCAGCGATTGATAGAGTTGTGTTGTACGGACCGACACCGGAGGAAAAAAGAACTCCAACCATCAGCTTTACCATCAACGGCAAGTCCGCTGAGGCAGTGTGTCATCTCCTCTCAGAACGCGGTATCTTCGCGTCACATGGCGATTTTTACGCCACCACAGTTGTACAGAGACTTGGGTTAAACCCGGCGGGGCTGGTTCGGGTCGGGTGCGCTTGCTATACGACCCATGAAGAAGTAGAACGGCTGGTGACCGGTGTCGATGAAATCGCGCACAAATAACTGACATGAATCAAATCTCATCAGGAGGATGTCATGCAGATTGACCGTATTGACCATCTCGTGCTGACCGTGAGCGATATCCAGACCACTGTTAATTTGAGGTGTCAAACGACGTTGAATCGTAGTGGAAAAGGATATCATCACTGAAGTGCAAGGGATTGAGGAGGCAACATGACGTCAAAAAAGAAACCGAATATCATCCTGATCATGACAGACCAGCAGCGATTCGAGACCATCGGTGCATGGGGATATGATTATATGGTCACGCCTAATATGGACCGGCTTGTCCGCGATGGCATCTCATTTCGACAGGCTTACTGTCCTGGTGCGACCTGTATTGCGTCGCGTGCGGCGATATTTACTGGCATGTATCCCCACACAACGGGTGTCTATAGCTTTGTGAATTGGGGAAATCATCGGAATTGGGTGCAAGACCTCAGAGATCACGGATACTGGTGCGTGAACATCGGCAAGATGCACTTTAGCCCGCGGGACATTTCGGGTGGATTTCATGAGCGAGTGATTGTGGAAAATCCCACCAATAAAACACTAGACAGCGGCGGAGCAGACGATGATTGGGGGCGGTATCTGAGCCTGCATGGTATCACCCGCCCCAATGACCGTAACAAAACCGACCCCGATTGGCTCAAAAAATATCAGGGTGTTGCGTGGCATCACGAAGAGCGGTTTCATAGCGACGTGTTCATTGGAAACTCTGCCGTATCTTGGATTAGAAATCATCGCGGAAATCGACCGCTCTTTTTGCAGATTGGGTTTACCGGACCACACGAACCGTGGGACCCATTGCCTCGCCACCTCGAACTTTACAGGGACACAAAGATGCCTCAAAGGGTACTTCGTGAGGGAGAATTGATGGAGAAACCGCCTCAACATCTCGCGCACTTGGCCATGCACGCCACCACCGAACATGAATCGGTCATAGACCTGCGCGATGCGACACCGGCAGACATTGACCACATGCGACGGCATTATTATGCCAACATCACCACCGTCGATGAAAAACTGGGTGAAGTTCTCGATGCCCTTGCCGAACGGGGCGACTTAGAAGATAGCTTATTGATTTTCTGCTCAGACCACGGTGAACTACTTGGTGACCACGGACTCGCGTACAAATGGCTGATGTACGACCCAATCAATTCGGATGCACAAACACGACAGCCCGTGAGCATCTGCGTAGGTGCGGGCAAGGGCTTCGCCCCACACTTTGCTCGAAGCGTAGATATTCATCGGCGAGTTGGCATCGTGTGCGTGACGATCGGCTGTGGTTCGCCATCGTATTCTCCTCGTGAAACCCGTGAATACGGTTCCTCGCGACCGTATCCAGATGAAACCTGAATCGAACTGGCGAAAATGATACGTTTCACCCCCGCCTGCCGACACGCTTCAAAGGCGTGATAGCCACCGATGAGATTGCTCTTTAATACACTTTGAAAACCCGCTTGGCCACTCGCATCGGCTGCCATGTGCACCACAGCGTCGATGCCAGAGAATGCCCGAACCACCTCCTCGAGGTTGGACAGATCCGAGAGGAAGAATTTGTCGTCCGGGACATTCAGCGTACGTTCCGGTGCAACGCGGTCAGAGTCTCGCCGTCTTCGAGCGAGCCCATAAACATCGTACTTCTGCGGGTACTGTACGAGGTGATTATAAATTGCCCCAGCAATCAGACCATAAACACCAGTAATCATCACTTTCTTTGTTGTCATCACTTTTTCCTTTGCCTTTGTGCGCCGTTTAGGGAGTGCTGTTGCTCCAGAATCAAAGAACGATACAGTCGAGCTGCGAGCCCCTATGGCCCGACAACTCCGTTGGCGCTGTCCACCCATTCCCACCGTCGCTGGGGTTGATAGCGAACCGTACGGGTATCATTATGGGTTGAAATTGACGGTAAGTGATAGTGCAGCTCCCATTATACGCATCTCCATCTCTTTGTCAACGACAAAGAATTTCAGCACCGTGGTGTTTTGTGCTTGATAATGTGCAAACCTTTTAATATAATGGGGCCCGGAAAATTGAACAAGGTGCTGTAAACCATGAACAACACCATAGCCTGACAGCGAGCCATGCCACAAAGGGTTTTGGCAGGACTTATCCGCTAGCATCACGCACGAAAAGAGAAAACACTATGACGAACAAGCGGCTATGTATTTCTGCGATGTGTGTTCTGATTTCAGGTTTTGTAAGTGCTCAACAGGGAGGGAATCGGGATGCTCATCCGCCGGCAATGGAGTGGCATAAGGGACATGGCACCGATGGAGGCGACCATGTTCATTATGGGATGCAGACCCGCGATGGCGGCTATATTATGATTGGCGAGGCATCGCTAAGAGAAAGTGGTTCTGATATGCTTGTGGTCAAGACCGATGCGAAAGGTGACTTAGAGTGGCAAAAGGTCATTGGTGAAAGCAGGTCGGCAGAATATGGTACATTTGTCACCGAAATTGCGGACGGTTTTATCGCCGCAGGGGCACTGACTTCAGCAAGCCGCCAGCAAAGAGCCCTGGTGAAATTTGACGCCGAAGGAAACATCGTTTGGCAAAAGACTTATCCCGCCGCAGGAAACGGTTCAATCCGGGGCATTGATATAACCCGCGATGGAGGAATTGTTGCCACAGGATACATTGGCAGCGGGCAAAGCGGTTATCAATTCATATCAGATGACGGACAAGGCACCATACTCAAGACCGATGCAGATGGAAACTTACAATGGGAAAAAAATCTATCCGCTGCGCCTCATGGGATGAGGGTACAAGAAGTCACAGGTGGCTTTGCCATCGGTGCAAACGTATGGGTCGAGCAAGGTGGTAAAAATCACCAGCAAGTCTGTCTGATACTGACAGACACCCAGGGAAATGAGAAATTCAGCGGGACTTATGGAGGGGCGGACAACGACCAGGTTTTTGATTTTGCGGTGACTTCAGACGGCGGTTACATTTTTGCCGGACATACCCGCTCTTATGGCGTAGCTAACTGGGACTTTCTGCTCTTAAAAGTGAGCACGGATAGAAAAGAGCAATGGCATAAAACTTTCGGCCAACCCAGGGGATACGATGCGAGATACATTCATGACGAAAGCTATGGTGTGAAGCAGACTCCCGACGGCGGCTATGTGGTTACCGGGGGCACTGGGGATGAATACAAGTATATGGCTTGGGGGCATCCTTTTGGCAGATCAGACCTGTGGCTGGCTTACGTGGTTAGAACAGACCATAACGGCAATTTGCTTTGGGAAGGGCTTTATGGTGACCTAGAAGGCAATAATGCCGGTGAGTACATCAATCTAACCCGCGATGGTGGGTATGTCGTATTTACTGACTCAGATACTGTGGGGTCGATGGGAGAAAATAATTTTGGTCTGATGAAGATAGCACCTGACTCACCCAAACCATAGCGTGTCTGTTTGACGCAGGAAATTTTCCCAGAACGAGGTTCTTATGATACCAGCGATTTTCAATGAATTTCATAACCAAGGAGAATGGACCTATGCATCGACGCACATTTCTCACCACTGCTGCGGTTTTGACCGCGAGCATTGTTATCAATCCCCACGTGTATGCCATCGACTGGGAGCAAAAGATTGTTCGGTACCCAGATCCGGCCATCGAGGTCATTGCCCCCCGCTTTGCTAAGTACCGAATTGGCAATGCGGCTGTTGAGCGTTTGTACACCGGAACCCGCTGGGCGGAAGGCCCCGTCTGGTTCGGCGATGGACACTATCTCTTGTGGAGTGACATTCCTAACAACCTTGCTGTGTTTCTCTGGACCTTCCAGCGCAAATGGAAGGGATTAGTCGTTTTCCTGGTTTCTGTGGCTGTGTTGGTTTTTGTCATGGTGAGCTTCTATCCGACGATCGTGGAACTTCGGGGAGAACTCATGGCAGAGGCATCTGACGGGGAAATCCCCATCTTGCTCACTCAAGACGACGCCAAGAGCGGTGACTACACCCTCGAATGGGACGTATATGCTGGAGCCGATGGCTATGTGGTCGTCACCTCCGATACGGAAATCCCGCTGCCTCTAGTGAAGAGCATGGCTCCCGCGCAGGCGAACTTGCACCTGATGGCGGCGCTTCTGCCTGGCAGTGGGAAGCATTCTCTGGAAATCCTGGACGCTACGACCACCTCCGCGAAGCTGACGGGTCTGGACGCTCAATATGGTGAAGCGAACGCTGTGGTCTACTTTGGCGTACTTGCGTTCCAGGGTGGGGCGACCAAGGCAACCATCCTCGCCGCCAGCCAGATGGTTAACACGCATAACATGGTGTCCGATGGTGCATTCGACAAGCTCATGGAAAAGCCCTTCGTCCAGGCGTTTACTGGGGGTAAGAGTGTGGACATTTTCTCAATCAAGGGCTATCTGGACATGCGGCTGTTCAGCAGCTTACCTCTGTTTATCATACTCTACTTCGTGATCCAATACGCCAGGGAGTTCTCTTGGGAAGTTGAGCACAAGACTCTGGATCTGATCCTTTCGACCCCTCTGAGCCAGCGCGGTTTTTTCGTCAGTCGTTACCTTTCCTGGGTTGCCCTGGATGTTGTTCTAATCCTGGGTTTGATTCTCTTTATAATCTTGTCGCTCCTTACGATTGGAGAGCGTATCGATATGCTTTTTGGCGACATCACGCGGACGATGCTCTCGTTCCTGCCGTTTCTGCTCTGTGTGCAGAGCTTCGGTATGCTGGTCTCTGTCTCGGTGAACGATTCGGGCTGGGCTAACGGCATCGTCCTGGGGGGTTACTTCGGGATGTATTTCCTCCATGTCGTGGCGATTCTGAGCGAGGGCTGGGGTTTGCTAAAGTATGCGTCCATTTTTCATTACTGGGATCACAATGCTATCTTCCTCGATGGCATTATCCCGTGGGGGAACCTCTCCCTGCTTCTGCTCGTCGCGGTCGGCCTGTTTGCTGTAGGGATGGAAGTTTTCGAGGGGAAAGACCTGCCTATGTAGATGGAATGTGAATTTTTCGACGATAAACGGGGCAGTGATGTCGTCTGCACCAAACCAGAGGCTGTAACCTTCCCAATCGATGATTTCTTTTTTTTCGGGCGAAATCGTGGGTGCGCTTAACGTTTCGCAGAATGATCTCACCTGGCTTGCGAATAGCAAAAACGCACAGATGTGGCTATGCGGAGTGCTCCATTTTAAGAATCTTGATGGTATAATTCTCAGGTTCAATTTCGATACGCTCCCACTTTTTAAAGTGGGCTTGCACATGGATAAGAAAAAATCCAGGATTGAAATATTGGCTTAACACGGATTTACTAAACTTGCTAGTTATCCGCCCATCGTCGTCAAGCACTGGACTCGTCACCTCAATAGTTATCAGCCACTGCTTACACAGTGGAATTCCACCAAGTGCTTCAACTAAAAGTTGCACTTGGCGTTCAACTTTTTGTAAGTCATCAAAAGTCGTTATGTTCATATAAGCCCACCGTTTGCTAGTTGATGTCCAATAATCGTACTCCATTATACGCATCCCCAATCTTCAGTCAACGAAAAAGTATTTCAGCATTTTGTAGTTGACTGAATGTTTGGCGCGTGCTAAATTATTCCTTGCATCGTATGATGACCTAAACTCGCATTCGGGGAGGCGTAATGAGCGAATGCTTCGTAAATCTGATTTTGTATCATTCACATTTTAACACCGAATACCAATGAATGCGGAAAAATGGGTCTTACCACCAATCTATTTCCTGATTGCTCGTTTTCGTGCAATGAAACACTGTTTTACCGTTAGGTGGACTGCCTGAGATTGCAGTCACTGTCTGGCTTTAGAGCCCATCAAAGGTAGGGGTACCTATTACCCCACCTTTGCGACCCAACCAGCAACTGAATTCTCAAGATTTTCGCCCGGCTCGGAATGGGAAAAACGCGCCAAATCGGCTCAAATGTCCCCTTTTTAGCGAAAAAGGTCCCGTGGGCAGGATGGTACCCTTTGATTGGGGTGCTGTTCAGTCAGGGTGCGAGTTTGAGTGCCTTTTGTCGGAATGAAAACCCGCTCTCATTGCACGAAATTGAGGTATTAAATGGAGGGTTAAATGAAACGATTCATCGTCGCGACGATTTCACTTTTACTGATTCTCACTTCAAGCCTCTCCGCCACTCGGTTGCGGATAAATGGGGATAACTCATGGGTCGGATTTGTCAACGGCGAAAAGGTTGCTGAAGGAAACAATTGGCAAGTGGCGTCTGTTTCCGAATTTGACATATCAGATGGATTTGCCGTCATCGCGGTTTACGTGCATGATGCGGAGCCGGGAAACGCCGGACGTGGTGGCGCATTGGTCGATGTCATCCTCGATGACGGAACATACATCGGCTCTGATGCCACATGGAAAGCGGACGCAGGTCCACCTCTCGCCGAACGAAATGACGGGTGGGAAAAGCCTGACTTTGACGATAGTGGTTGGGATAATGCGACCCAGCTCGATCAATTCGGTGGTGGTATCTGGGGGTTTGGAGCCGATACGATGCGCCAAACTCTGAAAGATCCAGATTCGACCGCCTTCTGGGTCTGGGCGGGGCCAAACGATGTCGCCGACGACATCTATCTGCGATTTACAATTGGTTCTCCGACCGCCGTAAAACCGGCAGGTAAACTTGCCACAACATGGGCCTTCCTCAAGTCAAGACGTTAATTGGGTATTGACGCGGTCGGCGAGACAATCGCTTGTCCCGCCTCCGCTACAAAACCGTGCGTGAGACTTTAGCCTCACACGGCTCCTGAGTTATTCAATCTTTGTCATAGATACGCATGAAAGCACTTGAGACTTGAGGTTTGGCGGCTTAAATTCATATCCACTACGTTCGAATGTCGCTAAGATAAGATGTATTGTTGTTTCGTTGAGTTTTATCTTGGGACTTGGCAGTTGAATCTCCCGTGCTCACTGATTTGTAGGAGGTAATGAAGGTGAAAAAGGTATACTTTTTGCTCGCTGTGTTTGTCCTTGGCACTATGTTGGCTGGCTCAAGTTATGCTGAGATAGATCCTGGGGATATTATAGGCATATGGTTGCTCGATGACGATAAAGACGGAGTCGCTAAAGATTCGTCGGGAAATGGTTATGACGGAGAGATCATAGGCGATCTCGAAGTGGTTAATGCGACGTTTAACAAGGGGTTCGAGTTTGATGGCGTTTTAGGCAATTACGTCAGCGTTCCGCATGACAAATCTCTAAACCTGGCGGAGTTCACAATAACCTATTGGTGCAATATGGGTATCAGCGGCAGATGGCAGATCCCGGTGCTTAAAGTCGATCACGCCGCTGGCGGGGCGCATAGAAATGTTGACTTCCAGACGCCTCCAGCAGGTGGAGAAGTCAGCGTCTATTTTTCTCAAGGGGCGAATCAGTGGAGAGGTGCCATAGGCACAACCGTCGTCTCAGATGAGCAATGGCATCATATAGCGGGTTCTTATGATCTGGATAGTTTGCGGCTCTATGTGGATGGCGTTCTGGAAGGCGAAGGCGATCATGATGGGGAGCCAGACTTTATGGATGACCCATTAATGCTTGGGAGTGGAGAGATTTGGCCCTTTTTGGGTATTATCGATGATGTCGGGCTATTCAACAAAGCGTTATCGGCTGATGATATACTCAACATCATGGACAATGGATTAGACAAAACACTCAACGTTTCCACTGCTGGCAAACTCGCCACCGCCTGGGGACGAATTAAAAGGAAATAGTTTGCCGAAAACCTAAGACAAACTAAACCCGCCGTTTGCCAGTTGATAGTGCAGGGGCAGAAACGAACTCGCCAGATGTTATCCCCGTCCCAGAAACCGTCCACAATCTCTGTTTCACCGCTCGGTGCGGTGAATGTTGCTTGCAGGGCGACATCCTGAACGGGATTATCGTGAATTTTGTCGGTATGAAATTCTGCTTCAAATCGTGTCCATATCGGCACGTTGTCTTTGACTCCTAAAGGCATACAGTTCTCCTTGGTTAATGTCAAGTGGACGGTTCATTGGTGCCTTCTGCACATCCTTCGCTAGACTATTACCCTCCAGCATGAAGAAGGGCAAGGGGCTGCCATCTGTCTTCTTCAGTTACTTCCACCACACAACCATCCATAAGTAAGTCCTCCTGAATTATGTTACTATCTTGCACTGAGCCAACGGCACATATCCTCTCCTCCAGTATACTTCGCCACGGCGTCCAGATCCAATTCTATCCCCAGACCCGGCGCATCGCTGATAGCCAGCATTCCCTCTTTATCCAATTCCCAACCTCCAGCGGTCAGTTCATCTATGTAGGGTGAATCAATTAGATATTCCACCAGATCAGTGTCAGGAAGGGCGGAGGCCAATTGCAGATCGGCGGCCAGACCGACTGCTGTGTTCCAGCCGTGAGGGATGAGGCGAATTCCATTATCCTGAGCTGTCCAGCCAATGCGCCTCGCTTCACTTATCCCGCCCACTTTTGTTATATCTGGTTGCACAATGTCGAGAGCGCCGTTCTGTAGCCAGGGCAGGAAGGATTGTCGTCGGGTCAAGACTTCTCCACCAGAAATGGCAACAGGGGAGTTGTTTCGCAGTCGAATATAATCATGCAAAGCATCCGGCTTTAGTGGCTCTTCAAACCAGTCCACATCGTAATCTGCCAACATTTGCGCTGTTCTCAACGCCCATTTATACCCATGTTTCCAGAATGCCCCGCTGGCACCGGCGTCTACCATCAAGAGCACATCAGCCCCCACAGCTTCTCGCGCTGCGCGAACGATAGATTCGTCGAATGTTTTACTTTGGCGTCCGAAAGGTCCCCAACCCATCTTAAACGCCATAAATCCCTGCTCCCTTAGCTCTCTTAGTTTGTCAGGTAAGGAAGCATGATTTGACATGGAAACAGACGCATAAGGTTTTACCTTTTCTCGATAGCGACCTCCCAGCAAGCGACCAATGGGTTGACCTGTTGCCTGCCCCAGCAGATCCCAGAGCGCGATATCTATGCCGCTGATAGTATGGGTTATCGTACCACCTCTGCCAAGCCAGAACGTATGCTGACGCAGTTTCTCGCTCACTCTTTCAGGTTCTAGGGCATTCTCCCCGCGATACAGTGGCTCTAGCACAGCCAGCGCGCTCTGAACAAGACCATCATCTGTGTATACACTACCTAATCCCGTTAATCCCTCGTCAGTGATGATAGCGATAAGCGTGTAGATACATCTCTCCTGTGTCGTTCTGCCGCCTTCTCCGCTCTCTGTAACGGGTCTGCGCAGGCCTGCAGACCGAATTTCGCGTATTCTCATGCTTCTTCCTCCCAATTATTACCTCTCAGGCCTGACAGTGCACTACCGGTCCGTCAGTTCTCAGATTGGTTAAAAGTCACTTTTGAGGCTTCCCCACGTTGTGGTCAGTTTTCCTTTCGGCTCAACCGGCGCAGCGGTCGAATTCATTCCATCTTTGATTTCCTTCTCGCTCAATGCCCGGCTCCAAAATCTGACCTCGTCAATAATTCCGGTGAAATGCCGATTTTGACCGTAAGTGACCTCCTTGGTATTCGGACCGTATCCGCCGATGGCTACAGGTATATCAGAAGCAAAGATGCCGTTAGGTTGGTCTAATTCAACATCCAACGTCCCATTCGTGTAGCTGCGGAGCTTTTTGCCGTCGTATGTTCCAGCGAGGTGGGTCCACTTGTTAAGTTCCACAACCACCTTGCCTTCGGCACGCGGCCAATTATTACCGGCATTCGAGACATACCACCAGTTGGTTTTCGTTGCGCCATAAACCGTCAACTGATATTGTCTGCGATTGCTCCCATCTTCCCACTTCTGGGCAATCGCGTTAAGGTCAGGGTTCCACCCCGTGGGGAAAACCCACGCCTCGATTGTCAGTTCCCCTTCGATGTTCAAAACGTCCGCATGCGGCACGAGAACCTGATCGCCATCTCCATTGAATTCTAACGCCTTTGCGAACTTCCCATCAACCCACTTCGCACCTGAGATAGTCCCGTCGTTTCCATTTCCTGAAAGGTCCTTGACTTTATTGCCTGTTCCTTCGTCAAAAGCCCACAACCCGACTAAATCTTTCTCTGCGCCTATTGCTAGGCTCCCGATTCCCATGACGAGCATCAAGCTCGCGAGGATTAGAACGAATTTGATCTTCATTGAGCTATACCTCCAATAGTTTAAATTGGTTGATAAACCTTTTACACCACATTATACCCAATTCCCACTGGCAAAAGCCTTGAGAAATAAGCATTATCCGCAGAAATCCGACATGCACTCCGACAAACCCAAGACCAACTCCGCCTGTGCCTCCAACGAAGATTTCAGCCGCAATCCTGCCCGCGTGCAACGGAGTTTTTTCGCGTATGCTCATTTGAGTGCACCCATTTCCAACAGCGGCAATCAAGTCTGATTGCGACACCCAGAGCAACTAGCAAAGCAGTTGTTATTATTTTGGAACATCTCTTTTCTTTTATGCCAACTCTTTATTAGATGGTGCAGATGGAATTCAAACGAATTCGGTCCCCACGATGGCTTGCACGCTATTCGTCCGATTAGAAAGTACTAAATTGGGCTTGGTCATCGAGACTGCGACTGTCGTGTGGGCGGCTGGAGTAATCCCTGATGCCTTAGCCACTTGACACATGACTCCGTCCAAGCGGAGTACGGATGGTCGCTTATACGAACACCGAAGTCGTGGGTGGCCGAAGCGTAGATATGTAGCTCTGCCCCGACGCCCGCTCGCTTTAAAGCCAGGTACATAGACACACTGTGTTCGGGATCGCTGACGATATCCTCCCCGCCGTGCGCGAGGAAGATCGGGGGTGTTGTGGACGCAATCTTCATACCCCTGGCGAGTTCATCTTTCAGGTAGCCCGGATAGACAGCCACAGCAAAGTTAGGTCGGCAGCTAACTTTGTCTACATCATCAATCGGCTCGTAAGTTCTCTGCTCGAAGCTCGTCGGCTCGGTGACCTCAACCTGCTCGCGAGATAGCTCTGGTGACATGCGACATTTTTCCGCGCCAATAGTGTAGGTCTCATCCGGAACTTTGCCGGGCCAAATCTCCACGACTAACGGATTGTCGGCTCCGGCCACCGGGCAGGTCGCTTTGGACTCTCGCGACAGCGGAGCGATGCACATGCACGTGACCAAGGAAACTGTCGATACAAATTGCATATTCGTGACTCCATTACTCATAGATGAAGAAGGGGAACGGCAACGAATTTCGTAAATCTTTTTTTTTACTACCGTACATGTTTTATTCGACTCTGTGAAAAGCAACGAGAATGCCTTGCTTGTGTCTGCATATCACGTCAATTGGGGGCATCGATTGAATTCGAGTGTGGCAACTTCGTGTCAGTTCTCTTATCAGACGTCTTTCATGGATTTTGGGGTTATCCAAAATCTTTTACGCGCATCACTATATTTGAGATTCCGACAACCGATGTGTCTGATGAAATTGCGATGGAACGAGGGATTGTTTTCCGGTGATAGGCGTGAAAACGTGTTGCTTAATTGGCCATCAATATTTTATCCTATTGAGCCAGATTATCAATCTCACGTCAATTTGCAAGAGTGGGTCAATGAGTCAAACGGAGACCTTCTCATCAGTGGGCGATTAGCTGCTTAACACATTAATATTCTATGCCATGCGAGAGTTGAGTTCTACCATGAACACTTCTTTACCCCACCAATCCCATTCTTCACGGAATGGAAGAATTGAGGCGCTACGTAAAAAGGATTCAGGATTTACAGCCAAAGCATTGATTATCGGTATTCTTTTGATACCCGTAAATTGTTATTGGGTTGTTGGGGGTGAATCTGTATACAACTCATATTCGCCCAGTGGTGTTGCGTTATTTTCCAATGTTGTTTTTACCATTTTTGCGCTGGTCATATTCAACTTACTCATTGAAAGATTTTGGAGGCATCTGAGATTGACCCAGGCAGAGTTGCTCACAATTTATGTGATGCTCTGCATGGCAACATCGATTGGGGGACACGGGTTTGTGCAAATCCTTCCACCTCTTATGGGGCACGCCTTCTGGTTCGCCACATCAGAAAATGAATGGCAGCAACTTTTTTTCAGGTACTTGCCAGCTTGGCTTATCGTCAGTGATAAAACAGTCTTAAAGGGATACTATCAAGGGGATTCTAATCTTTACCTGTATGAACATATACAAACGTGGTTAACCCCACTCTTGTGGTGGTCCGCATTTGTATTTGCGTTTATATTCGTGATGCTTTGCATCAACATTATTGTGAGGAAACAGTGGATTGACCAAGATAAACTTGCATATCCCATTATTCAACTGCCGCTGGCTATCACGAGACAAGAAAATTCATCGCGGTTGCTTGGCAACCGGTTATTGTGGATAGGATTTGCCGTTGCTGCTGGAATAGACATATTCAACGGTTTAAGCTATCTTTATCCCACGATACCTCATATCCCCGTTAAAGTCACAAATATTGGCTATCTCTTTTCGGAAAAGCCTTGGAGCGCAATTGGCTGGCTCCCGATCTCCTTTTATCCGGCTATGATTGGACTTGCGTTCTTCATACCCCTTCATCTCTCCTTTTCGGCTTGGTTTTTCTATCTGTCCTATAAGCTCCAGCGGGTTATCGGCAGTATCGCCGGGCTTTCTACGCTTCCCGGTTTTCCCGATAACGACAGCCAATCGTCGGGGGCTTATATTGCTCTGTTCGTTATCGCCTTCTGGGGAACAAGAGCGCATCTCTCGACTGTTTTTGTGCAGTTTTTCAATAACTCAAAACGGCGTTCTGACGAAACAGATGAACCGATGCACTATCGTCGTGCCATCTTTAGTTTGATGTTGGCGATAGCTTTTATAACTTTTTTCTGTCTAAAAGCAGGTATGACACTCGGCGTCATAATGGTATTTTTCGCCATATATTACGCCATTGCGACAGCCATCGCACGTATGCGAGCAGAACTCGGGGCACCGATTCATGACTTACATTTTGTGGGACCGGATCAAATGCTAACTGACTTTGTTGGAACACGGTATCTACAAAAGGCGGATTTGAGTCTGTTTTCTCTCTTTTGGTTCTTTAATCGTGCTCACTATAGCGACATCATGCCACAGCAGCTTGAGGGGTTCAAGATCGCTGAAAGGGCGGGGATAGACAACAGGAAGTTATTATATGCGATGATCATCGCCATTGTTGTGGCGATACCCTCGACGTTTTGGGTTGTCCTGCATTTTATGTATAAGCTCGGAGCAACAAGCGGTGTGGTGGGTTATCACGTGGGTCCGGCGTGGGAGTCGTTTAACCGTTTACAGCGTTGGCACCTTCAGCCAACTGACACAAATTGGGCGGGTGTCGGTTTCACATCGTTTGGGTTCTTATTCACCATCATTCTAATGGTGATGAGGACACATTTCATCTGGTGGCCTTTTCATCCAACAGGCTACGCAATAGCAGGTAGTTGGGCGATGGGAATCATCTGGTTGCCGATTTTCATCAGTTGGCTGGCAAAATTGATGATAATACAATACGGTGGCCTTAAAATACATCGCCAGGCAGGCCCCTTTTTTATTGGCCTGATACTTGGCGAGTTCATCATAGGGGGTATCTGGTCAATAATGGGTATGACCTTAAATATACGGACATATAAAGTCTGGGTCTGAAAATCTGGGAAGTCACCTCGCTCTTCGACGAAGGTTTGCTGTGGCGTAGATACTGTTGGCGAAATCAAGATGTTTCGCCAACAGCATCGGTGTTGGGAGCCATTTGGGTTAATCTTGATTTTTTAGAGTCCCCCATGTGGTTGCCAATTTACCCGCGGGTTCCACAGGAAAGGTTAAGTCTGCCTCCGTCTCACCGACGATGAAGTTGTCTACCCATGAGTCGGTATTCGTACCGCCGACGCTCAGGGGGCCTTTTTCGAGGGTATCGTCTTTGGCTTCCAACAGTGGCTTTATCTCCGAAAACGGCGTTGCATCGTCTCGCCTTTTGATTTTCAAGGTGAACTGGTCTCCATTTGCAATCACCTGGAATCGGTTCCAAGTGTCGAGACCAAAATCATACCCCACAAGCGCGCCCTTCTGATTCCAGGCCCCATTCCAATACCAAAATCCGACGTTCAGGTTATCATCACGGGGACTAATGTGGTAGTATTCGCCGCCGGTAAGTCTGAAGGCGGTACCGGGAAAGCCATTCTCCGACCACATCCAATCCCATTCCCAAATCCAATCCGTCCAGTTAGCTATGCCTGTGGCTTGCGGAATGTAATACCCATAGGAGAACTGATGAACAACATTTCCACTTTCACCTTCCGGGTCTTTTGCAACTTCGACTTCCAAAGCCACATTATTGTGAGCATGGTCATACTTTTCAAAGTTCTTGGGCACTTTTCCTACAGCGTCTCCTTCAAAATCATCTGCGAAAAGGGTCTTTGAATTGGCTAAGTCACCGAAACTGAACAAGACTCCAATGACGACCAGGCATAAACAGATTCGATTTAACATTTTCAAATCTCCTGTTTTAAACTTTGCTATATTGGCACAATACCCTCATTCAAAACTTAAAATGGTATCATACTTGATAGGAGAGGTTCAGTCAACATTAAAAAACGATAAGAGCCGTTACTTTCTCATCTATTGTACCACCGTCCCAGAGCAAACGGTCGTTCATCCGCCGGGTCGCTCAGTTTTCGGTACTTTGGCCCCCGCGTCCAGTGTGCATACCCATAAAACAGCCGCTTCAGTTTTTCCGGGATGCTCTTTTTGAACTCTTCACTGAGCGTCCCTCCATCCCAATACTGGAACATCGTCGTTGCGTAGCCACAGATAATGATAACACGTTCACAGTCACTCCGAACCTGCCCCGTTGCGTGAATGAGCGTCTCGCTGAACAGGAGCGTTGAGCCTGGGGGTGCCACAACTTGATGAATCAGAGACCTATCCTTGTAAGCACAAGCAACGATTTCAGACACCGGGGTGTCAATCTTATGGCTCCCAGCAATAACTACGGTGCCGCCGTCATCTGGCCCTAAATCGGTCAGATTTGTCAGGGTTTTGACAAAACTGCAATGATACAGCCCGGCTTGCATATGGCTGCCGTATGGGATGTCAGTACCTCGGTGGAAGCCATAAGTGGGTTCTTGTAAAATCGGTGTCGAGGTATCACGCGAATTGATGTGGGCATTGACTTCTACAATACGAGCTTCCCCACCGATTAATTCTTCTGCCATGCCAACAAGCCGCGGATGAGTTGCATAGGCGGTGATGGCGGGATCGGCTTCAAGGATGGAGCCGATAAATACGTGATGGGGTTTATAGGTCGCGAATCTTGCGCCGCGTACCCGTGTGTTCAGTGGATCTTCGGTGGCAATCAAATCTCCTTTCAGCTTCTGTAGCGCTTCACGCAAAACACCCACCTCATCGGCTGTCAGTGTATTTGGGACAACGACATAGCCGAACACATCAAGGTGATAGCGCTGTTCAGGTGTCAGGGCAGGGAACGGCAGATTAAACGTTGTTTCAGCCATTTCAAAACCTCCATTTCTGTGCTATCCCATAAGCCACTGATCGCGGAGATCTACTCGCATTGATTGTTTCCCTCCTGCCTCTGACAGTATATGCCCCAAGCTTCAATCTATTGAAATTCGTCATCTCTTTGCTTCGCTTCTGTGTTTACGATCTATTATCCACCCGGACCATGCCATCGGAATCGACGGTCAGCAGCGA
>JADFGN010000575.1 GCA_022567695.1 Candidatus Poribacteria bacterium
GGCTCGAAGAACGGCTCGATCACCCCGTTGTCTGCGTGACCCGAAAAGATGCCCTTGCTTATTGCGAATGGTTCAGTGAAAAAACGGGCATCAAAATCGGCTTGCCGACCGAAGCACAGTGGGAGAAGGCGGCGCGAGGAACGGATGAACGCCTTTGGCCTTGGGGAAGTGAATTTGATGAAACAAAATGCAATATCGCAGGGAAAGGCACTTCGCCCGTTGGCAGCTATATCGAAGGCGCGTCACCTTACGGTGTTATGGATTGTGCAGGCAATGTATGGGAATGGTGCCATGATTGGTTTGCGGCAAACTATTATCAATCTGCTCCTACCTCCGATCCGCGTGGACCAGAGCGTGGAGAATATTATGTTGTCCGCGGTGGGTCATGGTACCGCGGCAGGCGGAGCCCATGCAGTGTGCGTGTCACAGCTCGGTTCCGTCATTACATTGCCTGCTATACGTTTGGATTTCGTGTGGTATGCCAATAATTTACATCATCCAAAGGACGAGACAATGACTCAACAAACCGACAGAATCAGAATTCAAGCTGAACCGTTTCAAGAGTTTGCAAGCAAGTTATATCAAAGTGCGGGTGTTCCCAAAGCCGATGCCGACGCCGTCGCCCAAATGCAGGTTGAGACAGACATGCGAGGCACCTATTCACATGGGACACGTGCGCTATCCGGTTATGTACGGGGCATCCTCAAGGGAGAGATCAATCCGACGCCTAACCCTCATGTGCTGACGGATGCGCCCAGTACGGCACTGATTGATGCTGATAGCAGTCTTGGACACGTCGCTGGCATCCGTGCGATGCGTCTAGCGATTGAGAAGGCACACACCACCGGCATTGCCGCTGTCGCGGTCCGCAACAGCAATCACTACGGTGCGGCGGCATGTTTCGCGATGATGGCGCTGCCGGAGAAGATGATCGGTTTCACCACGACCAAAACTGGTGGCGCAAGCGTTGTGCCATACGGTGGCGTCTCCGGTTTGCTGGGGAATCATCCAATTGCTTATGCCATTCCCGCCAAAGAGGAACTTCCGATTGTGCTGGATATGGCAGTTGGGATGTCAGCATGGGGGAAGGTCGGCGTGTATGGGATGGAAGGGAAAATTCTTCCGCCCGATTGGGTATTGGATGCCGATGGAAATCCCACGCAAGAGCCGGGTCAAGCGCGAGGAATGTTGCCTTTTGGTGGATATAAGGGACACGGTTTAGCAATTGTGATGAGCATTATCAGCGGCGTGATGACAGGTGGACCGGCGGCGTGTAATCGAACGCCGGAGACGCCTCCTGAGTTGGGCAGACGTGGTCATTTCTTTTACGCACTCAAGGTGAGTAATTTTTGCCCCTTTGATGAATTCACGGAAGCCGTCGACCTTGAAATTCGTACTATCCGAGGCGCGAAACGTGGCGACGATGTAGAACGCATCTACCTTCCCGGCGAAATTGAATCGTTGAATCATCAGGAGGCGGTGCGCCACGGCATTTCGCTACACCGAAAACATCTCGGAGCCCTCGCAGAACTCGCGAATGAATTAGGAGTTAATGTGTTTTGGGAATAAACGTAGTCTAATACCAACTTGCGTTAATCGAGGCCACATCTTTTGGAGTGCAAAAACTCTGTTTTTGCGGCGAAGACAGAGTCTTCGCACTCCTTATGAAATTACTATCTTTATTGCAGATTGGTATAACAACTGAATGGGAGAAAACATGCAACTGGAAAACAAAGTGGCTATAATTACTGGCGGCTCGACAGGAATAGGCGCGGCAACAGCGATTCTTTATGCCCGCGCAGGCGCGAAAGTCATCATCGGCGACATCAACGTTGAGGATGGAGAGAAGACAGAAGCCGCCATAAAATCTGAAGGCGGCATCGCCGAATTTATCCGCACTGATGTCACGAGCGAAACCGACGTCGAAAATTTGATGCAGGTAACCGATCGGGCGTTTGGACGGCTTGACATCTTAGTGACTTCGGCGGGAGTTTTGCAAGGGGCGAATTTGCGCGTTGATCAATTCGATGAAGCAACCTTCAGTTCTGTAATTGATGTAAATCTCAAAGGCACGTTTTTTGCCCTCAAACACGCGGCACCGATTATGGAGCGAAGTAGCGGCGGTGTCATCTTGTGTATTGCGTCAGGAGCGGGGGTACGTGGAGGCAGTTCCTCAGTTGCCTATGGCTCAAGCAAGGGCGCCGTCAATGGACTGGTCATGACGGTAGAAAACCAACTTAGGCCTCTCAACATCCGCATGCACACAATCTGTCCTGGCGGTATTGCCACGCCACTCAAACTTGGGCAGATTGCTGAGTCTGCCAAGCGACAGGGGCAAGACCCGAAAGAGGCGGTTGAGCGTGCGCGTCAATCCCTCGGTGAACCGGAGGGAGTTGCGCGAATATTGACTTTCCTCGCGTCCGATGATGGGTCGTATGTGAGAGGCACAATCTTTACCCGGTGAGACAAGATCAGGATGCCAAACACAAGATACAAGAATACAGGAGGCTTCGATGAGTCAAAAAATTCGTCTCGGTTTTGTGGGAGCCGGTTTTATGGGACAACTGGCGCATATCGCCAACTATGCGACAATTGAGGACTGCGAATTGGTTGCGTTGGCGGAAGGGCGATCGGAAACCGCACAGGTGGTCGCTCAACGCTACGGTATTCGCGAAATTTATCCCAACCATCATGAGATGTTGGAGAAAGCAGAGCTTGACGGCGTTGTTGCAATCATGGGATTTCATCTCTATCATACGCTGGTGCCCGATATTCTTGCTGCGGGAAAACCGTTGACAACGGAGAAACCGATCTGCATCGGCGTGGATAGTGCGCGAAAAATAGTGGGCATGGCGGAGGAGAGAGGCTTACTCTATCAGGTAGGGTACATGAAACGCCACGACCCGGGGTCAAAGCTCGTCTGCAAAATGGTGCAGGAATGGAAAGCATCCGGAGACATGGGCGGTATGACTTACGTCCGTGTTACCATGCCCTCCGGCGACTGGGTTTATGAACATGAGCCGCCAATCAACAAAGGGGATTCACCGGCTATCTATGATGCGCAAGTCAGCGAAACGGCACCGGAATGGATGGGGGATTTGGGACGGCAGTATATCAGCTTCATCAACTTCTACATCCATCAGGTCAACCTGTTGCGTTACCTGATGGGCGAGGATTACACAGTGACGTATGTTGACCCGCGTTCGCAAATTCTTGTGGCTATTTCGGATAGCGGTGTACCGTGTACGTTGGAGATAGCGTCGTATGGGCTGCGGCATAAATGGGAAGAATCCTATCGAATCTGCTTTGAAGGCGGAAGAATTGACCTTCAACTCCCTGCACCGATGGCGCGGCAACGGGCCGGTGATGTGACCATTTACAAACAAAGCGGCTCCAGCAATGAAGACGGGCCGCAAGAGATTCTGCCCATTGTTCCGCAACGATGGTCATTTCTTGAGGAAGCACGACATTTTGTTCACTGCTTGAAGACGGGAAATTCAACAATTGCCCCGGCTTCCGATGCCATTAAAGACCTTGAGGTTTCGGAGCAATACATTCGTCATCTGATGGCAGCGGACGGAAAATAAGGAAACAAGATTCAAGATGCAGGATGCAAGATGTAGATGAATCCTGAGTAACCGTTCAGTAGTTCATACAGAATATTTGATAAACCATTGCACCATGGGAGGGCGACGCTCCCGCGGAGCAGAATTCGGCTGAAATTCAGTTTCCAATCTGGGTAAGGTAGTTGAGATTTAATAAGTCGAAACATTAAAACCCCCTCTATTTATCTATCGTCTCCGGGCGTAGCTGCCCTCGAGCGAAGCGAAGGGACGATCCCCCTTCTCAAAGGGGGAGAACATGGTGATGCCGTGAATTCCCCTCCTTGGGAAGGAGGGCTGGGGGAGGTCGAAGAGTGTAGGAGTTATTTCGTAGCAATTCCTAAGTCGTTGAAGCAAGAAAAGCCACCACCACAGCAGTTATTTTGGAGCTAATTCAACATCGGCGATGGAGAGTTCTATGAGTCAGGCAAAACCAATCACGATCTTAATGGCAGAGGATGACCCCGACGATCAACTTTTAACTGAAGAGGCTTTCTCCGAAGCACTACTGGCCAACGATCTGCGTTTCGTTGAGGATGGCGAGGAATTGATGGATTATCTGTATCGGCGGGGCAAGTATGCGGATGCTAGTAATTCCCCACATCCGGGATTAATTTTGCTAGACCTCAATATGCCGCGAAAGGATGGTCGCGAAGCACTTGAGGAGATTAAGGCTGACCCAAATCTGAGGCGTATCCCTATCGTTGTGTTGACGACATCCAAGGCAGAGGAGGACATCCTTCGTACCTATGACTTGGGCGTGAGTGGATTTATCACCAAGCCAGTAGAATTTGAATCACTGGTCGAGGTGGTGAAAGTGTTGGGTAAGTACTGGTTTGAGATTGTCGAATTGCCGCCTGAACCGATTGGAGAGTGAATATGGACGAATGCACACTTAACGTCCTACTCGTCGATGACGACGAAAATTATTATCTCATCAGTCGTGATCTCTTTGCTAAAATTGAGAGAGTGAAGTTTGAGTTGGAATGGGCGTCAACTTATGATGTTG
>JADFGN010000064.1 GCA_022567695.1 Candidatus Poribacteria bacterium
CCGTATTGTGGATAGGTCATGCTATCGTATCTATCCCGCCCACGAAAACGGGGATAGCCAGGAGTCGAGCCATTTTTGATTCGACGAAAGAATGCCTGAAACGCAAGCTCAATTCGGTTTCCAACATTTTGCAGGACTTGAGAATGGACTTGTTTAAGCGTAGGTCGTTGTTTCTTGAGATGAGGAAGGGTCATGGTTTGGTCATAGAGACCAATTGATTCTTGATTTTCTTCCCATTCAATCTTCCGTTGCTCAAGAAAGTGATTATATACCCAACGACACTCATCAAGTTGAGTTTTGAGTTTCGTTTCTTGTAATTTTGTCGGATAGATTCGATACTTGAAGTTTCTGATCATGCCTAAAGTATATTATATTTTATACTGAACGGCAAAGCCAGCCTAAAAATATGCTAAAGCAAGGAAAACGAGCAATTATATCCCAAACCTGAAGAATTGGGTTTTACGGGCTTTACCTATAAAATACCTCCACGTTTCGGCTATGGTTCTGATACGCCAAAATTTCCGCCCGGTGAATCGACGCACGGAATGCGTTATTAGATCTCTTAAACCCGTTTAACATAATAGAGTCTAAAACGCGGTGGGCAAATTTCTTCCTATGGACGAAAGGACAAAATCAGTTTGCAAAAAGTCCCCCTCAGACAATATGCTTCATTACTCGCACAATATCTCAAACCCCATCAGTTTCGAGTGGCACTACTCGCTATATTCATGTTTGGCGGGATTGGCTTAAACCTGCTCGGCCCGCAGATTCTCCGCGACTTCATTGATACCGCAAAATCCGACGGCCCAACCCGCCGTCTAATTTACGCTGGCATTCTATTTATCTTAATTGGTTCTTTCCGGCAGGCTATCAGATTGGTCACATCCTATCTCGGACAGGATGTCGGGTGGCGGGCGACAAATCAGATGCGCGGAGATCTCGCCTTGCATTGCCTTTCGCTGGATATGTGGTTTCATCATGAACACACACCTGGGGAGATGGTTGAGCGTGTAGATGGTGACACCACAGCACTCTCGAACTTTTTTTCAGAATTTGTGATTCAGGTGGTTGGCAGCATATTCTTGCTAATCGGTGTGCTCGTCCTGCTTTTTCGAGAGGATTGGCGGATCGGAGCCGCGCTGACAGCGTTTGCGGTCCTTGCCCTTGTTGTTTATAATCTCACCCGAAGCATCGCTGTTCCCATCTACACGGCTGAACGCGAAAGCTATTCAAGACTTTACGGTTTTATCGAAGAGCGTTTAATTGGTATTGAGGACATTCGTACCAATGGAGGCATCCCCTACACTATGGATCGGTTTTACGATGTCAACCGAGGTGTTTTCAAGCGAGTGTTGAAATCCGAGATTATGGGTGAGGTCTTGCGAGCTATAACACGAGTGCTATTTGCGTTGGGTTACGCGCTTGCGATGGGAATGAGCATCTTTCTCTATCGCGAAGGGGTGTTTACCATTGGCACCGTCTTTATGGTTTTCCAATATACCGCCATGCTTCGACGACCCCTTGATCAGATCAGCCGTCAAATTAACGACCTCCAAAAAGCAACGGCGGGCTTAAAACGAATCGAGCAGCTTTATCGTACAGAGACTCGCGTTCAAGATGGGACAGAGATGCTCCCTTCCACCGGTGCACTCTCGGTCGAATTTGATGAAGTGGTGTTCAGCTACGTTGAAGGCGAAAAGGTATTAAACGAGGTCTCCTTCCAACTAAAGCCGGGCAAAGTGCTAGGTTTATTAGGGCGGACGGGTAGTGGAAAAACAACGATAACTCGTCTCCTCTTCCGATTTTACGACACGGATGTGGGGCAGATTCGCATCGGCGGCACACCGATAAAGAAGATCCGATTAGATCAATTGCGTCAACACGTTGGACTGGTCACACAAGATGTTCAACTTTTTTATGCAACCGTTCGCGAAAATTTGACGCTGTTCAATTCCCAGATTAAGGACGCACAGATCTTGGCTGTCATTGAAGAACTCGGGCTATCCGCATGGTATGAATCCCTGCCAGAGGGACTGGATACGGTTATGGAGTCCGGAGGGTTATCCGCAGGAGAGGCACAGTTGCTCGCATTTGCGCGGGTGTTTCTCAAAGATCCCGCGATCATTATCCTCGATGAACCCTCGTCACGACTCGATCCGGCGACCGAACAACAGATCGATCGCGCCGTTGAAAAGCTACTGAAAAATCGGACAGGCATCATTATCGCCCATCGTTTGGGAACGGTTGGACGGGTTGACGAAATTATGATTCTCGAAGATGGGAAAGTCTGTGAATATGGAGAACGTGAAAAACTCGTCAAAGATCCGAATTCGCGGTTTTCACAACTGCGCAAAACGGGGCTTGAGGAGATGATTGTATGATAAATGCAACATGAAACTATCAAAATGGCATAAGAAAACAGAAATTCAAAGAAGAGAGAACTCCAATGTCAAATCTTGTTAGCTTAGATTTATTAGAAGATGAACTTAGTGCTGTTGTACGAGCGGGTCGCTATAAGTCAAAACGTGAACTCATTGGACACGCCCTAGAAGTCCTTCTGATGGCGAACCCGCATTTGCGGCTAAAAACCGCTGTTGAACTTTACCGTCGGGGGAAAGCCACTCTGTCGAGATGCGCCGAGATCGCTGGGCTGGAATTTGAGGCGTTCAAAGAGCAACTCGCAGAGAAGAACGTACCCATTTTAGTCGATGAAACACCAGAAGAGATCCAAGCCGGCGCAGAGCGGATTCATAAGCTGTGGGAGAGAACATGATCTTTGCCGACACAGACATCCTTTCTGCAATGGCAAAAGTGATTTGCAGGTCAAAGACCGGATGCAATTCAAGCAATCCGTTTTAGACACGATTTTCGATGATGAAACGTAGTTAGATCTCAACCGATTTATGAAGAGTTATTCTGCTCGGTAACCAAATCCTGCGTAACTCATGATGCAGAAAAAAAATTGAGAAAAGGAAATTGCATGACAACAGGTCAAGCTGCTTTCAAATTGATTCGTTATCGTCCCGGTCTTTTTCTGCTCACAATTATGTTTCGGGGCGCGGATGATCTGGTTCCATTTTTCACGGGAATCATCATGAAGGCGTTCTTCGATTCCCTCTCTGGCGAAGCGGCAGTTGGATTTACGCCGTGGACACTCGTGGCGTTGTTCGTTGCTGTCGAAATTGCCGATCGCGGTGTGCTGTTCGGGTCTGCACTCGTGTGGCCCCGTTGGTGGTATGCAATCGAGTCACTTCTTCGCAAGAACCTTATGACCGCCATCCTTAACATTCAGTCACCACGTCGGATTTCAAACGCATCAGGCGAGGTGACCAATCGTTTCCGTGATGATGTCCTCTCGGTGGTCAGTTACCTTGAACGGTACATTCATATGTGGGGAAACCTTATCTTTGCCGTCCTCGCTATTGTCGTGATGTCGAGGATTGACGTGAAAATCACCCTCGTTACCATCATCCCGTGTGTCCTGATTATGAGTATTGTCCAGATGTTAAGGAAATATATTCATAAATATCGAACGGCGCAACGTGTGAGCACAGAGCGGGCGACAAACTTCATCAACGAGATGTTCCAATCTGTTTTGGCAATCAAGGTGGCGACGACCGAGTCAAATGTCGTCTCGCACTTTCGTCAACTGAACGATGCACGGCGGAAGTCCACGTTGATCGATAATCTGTTTGAGCAACTTCTTCGATCTATCAGTTTTAACATTGGGCATATTGCCACCGGCGTCATTTTAATCCTTGTTGCCCAAAAGATGAAAGCGGGCGATTTTACGGTGGGAGATATTGCGCTGTTTATGACCTACGTCAGTGAAGTCGCTAGAAGCGGTTCGTTGATTGGCTCGACTATGGCACAGCATAAACGGGCTGCGGTTTCCTTCGATCGAATGGCGCAGACAATCGACGGCAAGTCATCAGAACCCCTTGTTGAACATGGCCCAGTCTTCCTTCGGCGCAATCGGTCTTTCACGTCCATACCGACTAAAACGGACGCCGATCGCCTCCGAGAGCTGACTATCACAGGGTTGACCCATGTTTACGAAGGGTCGGAAAATGGAATTCATGGCATTGACCTTCAGATTCAACGAGGCTCATTTACCGTGATTACCGGACGGATTGGTGCCGGCAAAACGACGCTGGTACGGACTCTCTTGGGCGTGCTGCCGAAAGACGCCGGAGAAATTCGCTGGAATGGGGAAATTGTCAGCGATCCCAAAAGTGTTTTTGTGCCGCCTCGCTGTGCCTACACGCCACAAGTCCCGCGACTCTTCAGCGAACCTCTTAAACAAAACATCCTACTGGGTTTGCCCGATGACCCGGACGAATTGGCTCGGGCAATTCGACTGGGTGTGATGGAGGATGATCTTCCAACGCTTGAAAATGGCTTAGAAACCATCGTGGGGCCGCGAGGTGTAAAGCTATCGGGGGGACAGATACAGCGTAGCGCAGCGGCACGGATGTTTATCCGATCTGCGGAACTTCTTATCTTCGATGACCTTTCCTCTGCGCTGGATGTTGAAACGGAGCAAACACTCTGGGAACGTCTTTTCAAAGAACAGCAGGTGACATGTTTGGTTGTATCTCATCGTCGCCCAGCACTTCGTCGCGCCGACCAAATCGTCGTGCTGAAAGATGGCAGAGTTGAAGCCGTGGGAACATTGGATACACTGCTGGAATCTTGTGAGGAAATGCAACGGTTGTGGAAGGGCGAAGTGAGTGCTTGACTTCAGATAAGGCAAGAAGACCAATCGTCTCCAGACTCGACGATCCCCCGCCGCCTGTCTGCGTGCGGCACGAATAGGTAGGCAACTGAACTTAGGGTAGGTAGAGCAGCGAAATACTGGAGGTGACTCAGATGAAGCACGTAATTGACGCCATCTACGAAAACGGCACATTCAGACCAATTCAGACCAATACAATCGGAATCTCTGAAGGGAAGCTCGTCCGTATCACCGTTGAGGATGAAACAGAACCGGAAACTCTGAAACTCGCAACTTGTGTCTATGACGGTCTTTCTGATGAAGACATTGACGAAATTGAGCAAATTGCACTTAATCGCCGTAATTTCTTTGGTACAAGGAGTGTTGGCTGATGGAGCCTAAGACGGTTTTGGATACGGACATCCTTTCAGCACTGATGCGGAGAACTCCCGTCGTATTGAATCGGGCGAGGAACTACTTGGTATATCACCCAAAATTGACGCTCTCCTTGATCACGCGCTACGAGATCCTGCGTGGCTTGAAGGCAAAGAATGCGGCAACGCAAATTGCATCATTCAATGTCTTCTGCGCCAACAACGAGGTTTTGCCTATCACGGAGCAGATCGTTGTCCGGGCATCTGACATCTATGCTGATTTGCGTCGCAGTGGTCAATTGACCAAGAATCTCCTATGTGTATCACATTTCCGCCGCTTCCCTACATCGACTTGAAGAAATCAGCCAGATCTTTGCCATGTGTCCGTGCGCTAACCTCTTTATCGATCTTGATAATCTTCCCCTCTTTGTCGATGATGACTGTGATACGCTTGCTGAATCCATCCGGTTTATCCGTTGCACCGAAAAGCAAGCTCAAGTTACGCCCCGTATCCACAAGAAGCGGGAAGTTTAGGTTATTTTCTTCAGCAAATTTCTGGTGCGATTCAGCATCTTGCACGCTGATCGCAAAGACCTGCGTATCGTGTTCCTCAAATGTGCTCGACTCATCCCGGAGCGAGCAAACTTCCGCCGTTCAGCCACCAGTGAAATCTTTGGGATAGAAGGCTAACACGACACTCTTCTTCCCTTTGAATTGGCTGAGTTTATACATAATCCCGTCCCCATCATAGGCGATGAAGTGCGGCGCGGGTTGTCCGACCTCGATCTTTTTCGGTACGTTTTCCTCAATCAGCTTGACGACATCAGCACCGTGGTTGCGAACATCTACCTTGTCATCAATGACGCGGATATATCCTGCCTTGTCAATGATGAATGTTACACGATTCGCAGCATTGAATTTTTCCATGATGCCACTATAAAGCTTGCTGACGGCAAAATCGGTATCGGCAAGCAACGGAAAACCAAACGTCTCCTGCTCTTGAAATTTCTTGTGCGAATCCATGTCATCGACGCTGACGCCTAAAACGACACTGTCGGTGGCTTCAATTTTGCTCAACTCATCCCGGAGTGAGCGGAGTTCTGCCGTTCAACCACCCGTGAAATCTTTTAGATAAAATGCCAAGACAACGTTTTTCTTTCCAAGATAATCACGCAAGCTACGTTCAACGCCATCGCCATCTTTCAGCGTGAAGTTGGGTGCAGCCATGCCAACCTCTAGCGATTTCAAGTCTTCCATTAAATTTTTCTCCGCATTGACTTTTGTAGTGATTGCTGCGAATACAACGACGGTTAAAATAATCAGACACAGTGAAATTCGGTGCATGTTGACCTCCTTGTGAGTTTAGGTGGAATTTCTATGCGAATTATATCGCTCTTTGATGTTCCTGTCAAGATTTGATTGAGTATGCGGATGTGTTATGCAAAATCGCCGTGGTCTTTACGAGAGAAAAGTCTCACATTTTACGCCTCGGCACTCGCACCTCACCGCGACTCAATTCGTCGAACAGTTGATCGTATTCTTCCCGGTCTACCGGTAGGTCAACCGTCTTTTTCCGCATCGCGGATAATACGATAGCGTTAATCAATTCGACGGCTGGCAACGCACTTTCACCGCTGACGAAGAGTTCACCGCCCTTGAGAATCGCATTGATGAAGCTATCCATCAATACTGCGTGTCCGCCGAGCCCTTTCAGCAGTTGGACGGGATGCCACGCAATTTTGGGTTGATCGGCGATACCGGCAGTTTGTGTCATCAACGCCGGAAGTGGAGGGTTATATGTGCCGAGCAAAATCTGATCGTCGCCATCCCTTGCCAAGCTCTGCACATCTTGGATGACAATGGCACCGGTGTCACCTGCAATTTGACGGACGCTATAACCTTTCGGTTGATTGATTGTCAGTTGGATCGAACCAAACGCGCCATTTGCAAACTGCACATTTGCACAAACGACATCCTCGATTTCGACGCTGTGGAGTTGATTGGCAATTAACGCAGAGACCTGAACGGGTTGACCGATGAGCCAACAAATCAGATCTAAATCATGACTTGTCTGATTCATCAGGACGCCACCTCCCGCATGTCGCCATGTCCCACGCCAGATGTCACGCGCATAGTAGCTTTCCGGGCGGAATTCAATCCACGTCCACAACACACGCATAATTTCCCCTATTGCTCCGGTCTCGATCAGGTGCTTCATCGTCTGCGGCGATCGATAGGTTCGATATTGATGTCCAACGCAGAGTTTAAGGTTTTTTGACTTTGCTGTGGTAATCATGGCATCAGCTTGTGACACCCGATTGGCAAGTGGTTTTTCAGTAAAAACGTGTACGCCAGCGTTCAAACATGCCAAACCGATGACCGCGTGCAAGTGGTGAGGGGTCGCAATCGATACGGCATCAACAACGTCTGCGTCAAGCATTTCCTCATAATCGGTGAACCCGCGTACACTGAGTTCTGCCGCTTTTTCCTTAACAAATGCCTCGTCAATATCCACCAGCGCCGTGAGTTCGACATCTGCATGCTGTTGAGCCAAACGGAGATGCAGACCGCCGACCCCTTTCAGGCCAATGATGCCGTATCGAACATTTTTCATTGTTTTCTCTTTAAGCCTTAATTATTGGTAAGCAGTTCTTTCAGCAAGTTGGTCAATTCTTCATTTCCACCAGCAAGTTCAAGAGCACGCTTTATTTTTTCCGCACGGCTGATTTCTTGTTGGACGGTTCCGCCGTCTGCCTCCCAGATTACCTCGATTTCCCGTGGGTTTAGGCGATCATAACTCACTCTGACAAGAGTTAGCGGGTAATCGTCCGGCACGAGTATAATCCAATCAATCGTTTCACCGCGAGCTGAGTATTGCCGATCTGCTTTTAGGCGTCGATCTTGATGAGGACCGTTCTGCTTCACCCACTGTTTCCGCCCAAGCTCATCCGTTTCAAAATGTCCGACTTCCAACCAATTGCGCCCAGCGCCATTGGGTTTTGTGGTGACCTCAATCCGTTGCACGATTTAGATGCCTCCTCTCTTGATCACAACAGATTTAACTACCTAATTCCATCGAGTCCCAGCTCTGCCAATGAATCTGCCGTCAGTATCTTCGTGGCAAGATCTGTCAACCGCTCTTGAGATTGGATTGCCTCAACCCTATCCGTGGCAGTCTGTGGAAGTTCCCCGAACTTTGCTTTCAACGTTTCCAAAAGGATTAAGTGCATCCCTTGCTGGAGTCCTTGCTGGAGTCCTTGCTGGAGTCCTTTTTGGCGTCCTTCATGAGTTGCTTCTTGCCTGAGTTTTCCATAGTAACTGAGCTCCATTTCTTTTACCTCCCGGTAGGTTTCCTGACGAAGCAGATTCTGAAAGGCAGTGTCTTCGTCGGGAGTTAGTTGGTAGTAGGTGCGAATAAAATCTAAAAGCAGGATTTTCTCATTATCTGACAATGAACCTTCGTAGATACGACGATAGCACTCTGCCATCAATGGAATCTTATCCCGATCTCTTCTATCCATGAATGCTGAAAACGCCCATGAAACTGGATTTTCATCTGACCAATAGTTATCGATACAAAGCCCGGGGAGACCGATGTGGAAGTAACTATACGTCAGCATTTTATGCCCGAAGAGTTCTTCGCTGTAGGTTTCGACTTCAAACGGTTTAATCCGCCGTTCAGGTAAAATGGCAATCGGAAAGATCGGCAGGCGATGACTGAGTCGTAGAAGCGCAAAGTATTCAAACATCCGAAAAGGAAAGGTACTGCGCCACGGATTTTCAACTTCAACATGGATTAAGATGAGTTCTTCACTCTCGTCAAGTGTAGCGACCTTCACGACAATATCCGCCGAACGGTGGAATGATTGATGTTCGCTATTGCCTTCGGCCGCCTGGCCCTGCTCCTCTTTATCAACGAATTCAATTGAGTTCCATTGGATGCGTGCCGCAACTTCTGGAAAAAATAGCTCCATAAAGGATCGAAAAAATGTCTTGAGCAATTGTTTGAATAGAGAATCGTATTCCATACAAGCACTCCTTAGCTCACTGTATACCCCAACTCTGTCTTTGCTCCATCGTTCTCGGCAGACTTCATCACGGCTTCAATGAATGCGACAATTTCCACTGTTTCGGAGATGTCAATCGGGGGCTTTCCGGTCTCAAACATCTCGACGACCTGATTGAGAAGTTCCCGATAGATGTAGCTTGCGTTGATCGATGCCCGCACAATCGATTTTTCGCAGTATGCCGTGTAGCCGTATCCTGACTGTCCTTTACGAATGCCGCGCATTGTTCCAATCCGCCCATCTCGCCAAAGTCCCGTGACAACGTCAGCATCATCATTCGAGACCGACCAAACCGCTTCACAACCAGGCCCCATTATGGCATACAAGGTTTCTACGCCGTGAATACCATAGTGAAATAGCCCTGGATTGCGAGGATGCGTAGGCGCAGGTGAACAAACCTCCACACCCAGGATTTCGCCAGTCTCGCGCGTTCTCTCCTGGATTTCAATGACTTCCAAACCGTAACGCAAGGATGAGCAGGAAAAGATCGGGACATTTTTCGATTGAGCAAGATCTGCTAATGCCTGAGCTTCTTGTAAATCACAGGTGAAGGGTTTATCCACAAATACAGGCAATCCTGCCTCCAGAAAAGGGGCAGTTCGATCATAGTGAACAGTGCCATCAACCGACTCAATACAAACACCATCGATTTGCCCAATCATCTCTTCTGGCTTGTCCACCAATGGAACGCCGTATCCTTTCATCTGCTTGGTAAAGCCGGGAATGCGCTCTGGCGATAGCAGAGACTCTCCCGGACAGCCAACAACAACCTTTGCGCCATCGATCCACTGTTCCTCGCTAATGTCAATATGGTTCAGCCGCTGTGTAAATGCAATCACATGAGAAGTATCAAAGTCAACAATACCAAGACGTATCATATTTTTCTCCATATCTGTTTAAAGATTTCCCCTGACACACTGCATTGTGACCGATTCCGCTCCGTTTTGTCAAGGTGTTTTTTCATCCCAACTGAAAATCATATACATACGATAAAGCGATTAAACTAAAAAAGGCTTGCATAGCGTGTCAATTTCGTTTATAATGGTATCATACTCTATAGAAGACCCAGGCTTTGAGGCAGGAGAGGAAATTATCAATGCAAGTTGGCATGAAATATGGGCGAGGCATTCTGAAAGTGGACATCCCGGATAAGAATCTGGCAGGAGTGCTCACGATTCAGCAAGCGATTCCAATCGAGGATGCGACAGGTGCCGTTTGGAAAGCCATCGAATCACCGATTCATTCACCGCCATTGGCGCAGTTAGCACAGAATCGGACTTCTGCATGTGTTGTTATTTCAGACATAACACGTCCTGTGCCGAATAAAGTCATTCTTCCGCCGATGCTACAGACATTGGAGAATCAAGGCATCCCGCGTGAGAAGATTACCATCCTAATTGCCACAGGTCTCCATCGCCCAAATGAAGGGGAAGAACTCGCGGAAATGGTTGGCATCGATATCATGAACAATTATCGAATCGTGAACCACCTTTCTGGAAAACCGGAGGCGCACAAATATCTCGGCTTGACGCGAAACGGGACTCCAGTCTACATAGATAAGACATACCTGGAATCAGATCTCAAGATCGCAACCAGCCTCATTGAACCCCACTTGATGGCAGGATATTCCGGTGGGCGTAAAGCGATTTGTCCTGGATTGGCTTCTGTCGAAACGATGAAGGTGATGCACGGGCCGCAGATTCTGGAACATCCAAAAGCGTCAGTGGGGATTTTGGAGGGTAATCCGTTTCATGTCGAGGCAACAGAAATCGCGCTTATGGCAGGGGTTGACTTTAACCTCAACGTTACAATTGATAATCGCCGCCGAATGACCAGCGTATTTGCAGGCGAGCTTGTTGAAACTCATTTGGAGGGAACTCGGTTCGCCGAGAAGCAGTTGCGAGTTGAACTACCACAACCTGTGGACGCGGTTGTGGTGTCAAGTGCAGGCTATCCACTCGATACGACGTTTTATCAGGCAATCAAGGGACTCCTTACGGGGGTTGAAATTGTCAAGCCGAATGGGAGTATTATCTTGGTCGCAGAATGCAGTCAAGGAATCGGTAGCAAACCCTTCACTGAGTTAATGTTAAAAACAAAAAGCCTCAAACAGTTTATGCACGATATTTATGACCCAGCAAATTTTGTTATCGATCAATGGCAACTCGAAGAACTCGCAAAGACAGCCAAAAAAGCAGAGATCTATTGCTATGCAGATGGTATTCCTCATGATCGACTAAAGGAGCTATTTGTACATCCGCTGCACAGCCCTGAAGAGGGCATCCAGCACGTCTTAGATAGGCATGGGGATAACGCTCAAATTGCGGCGATTCCTGAAGGTCCCTACGTCTTAGCCAAAATCAAAGGCATGTCATAGAATAATCGGTTGACACTTTAAGCTTTGCAACGAAACTTAGTGCGGAGTAGTCACGTTCTTAGTGATGAAAACGCCACAAGTGTCAACTCAGGTGTAAAATGAGCCATCCCACTCAGAGGCAAAATTTAACTCCACAGGGGGCTGGAAGTGAAAAGTATGTCACGCCCAATTGTCGAACTTAAAGGCTACCGTGATGGTCTTCGCTTGATTATTGACCCGGCTGCGCCCATAGAAGAGATTGAGTCTTTAATTAGAGTACGGATGGAAAACTTGGGTGATTCTTTAGCCGGAATAACAATGAACATCGATGTTGGAAGTCGATCATTAAGTGATAAGGAATTAGATCGTTTAAGGACATTACTGCATGAAACCTATGGTTTGGAGGTTAAACAGATTATAGATGAATCCAATCGTGGACCTCAACCGAAGGAAAATCGCAGAATTATTAGTGCCCCTGCACTCCATCAGGATGAGCATGTGGTTAACAATTCCGCCCTTACCCAAAGAGAAGAGACGTTATTAATTCGGAATACTTTGCGTTCTGGACAAGTTGAACGCTTCTTAGAAGGCAATATCATCATTTTAGGCGACGTGAATCCAGGAGCAGAGATAACTGCGGCAGGAGACATTATTGTTCTTGGTACCTTGCGTGGCATTGCTCATGCAGGTGCGCTCGGTAATACATCGTCCGTCATTATCGCACTCAACCTCATGCCAACGCAGTTGAGAATCGGCCGTTTTATTACCCGCCCTCCCTCGGGAAAGCAGAAATCACAAGAAAAAGCTGAAATTGCTCGCGTCACAGGCGAAAATGTGATCATTGTCGAGGAATTTAATGGACTTTAGATTCGATATTAGAAGCCGTCGATAAATAGATTTCTATGAATGAAATCACTCAGGTCTAGAATCGAGATTTGAGCGATGTAAACGATTGCCGATGGATTGTACAATCCATTGAGAGTATCAAACTTTCTTAGTCAACACCATTTGATTTCTAAAAAAGAAAGGATAGCTAAAGTTATGGGGAGAGTGATTGTACTAACCTCTGGTAAAGGTGGGGTCGGCAAAAGCACTTCCACAGCAAATCTTGGAACAGCGTTAGCCATATTGGGCAAAAAAACCGTTGTTGTTGACGCGGACGTGGGATTAAGAAACCTTGACATCATCATGGGGTTGGAGAGTCGCGTTGTTTACACATCGATGGACGTAATTGACGGCATCTGCGATATGGCGAAAGCAATGGTCAAAGATCGGCGAGTCGAAAACCTTTCACTCCTCGCGGCATCTCAAAAGAACAACAAAAATGACATCCAACCCGAACAGATGAAAAAAATCTGCACAGAACTCAAAGAGGAATTCGATTACGTTCTTATTGATTCGCCGGCTGGAATCGAACAAGGGTTTCGGAACGCAGCGGCGGGAGCAGATGAGGCACTGATTGTAACCACCCCGGAAGTGGCGGCAGTCAGGGATGCCGATCGAATCATAGGCTTGTTGCAGAATATGGGCATTGACAACATGAGCCTGATGATCAATCGCCTCTCGCCACAAATGGTCAAGGCGGGAGATATGATGACACAACAGGACGTTATCGAAATCCTAGCGATTGACTTACTGGGTGTCATTCCCGAAGATACGGAAATTATGGTTTCAACCAATCGCGGATTGCCCTTAACCCAAAGTCAAGGTTCCATTGCCGGGGCAGCGTTCAAACGTGTTGCGCAGCGGCTCGAAGGGCAAGAAGTGCCAATTCCAGAATTCAAAGCAGAAAACTGGTTCGAGCAATTAGTGAACAAATTGTTCAACTGGGGTTAGCAGAAGGAGAATAAGAAATGTTCAAATGGCTTATCAAAGCACTTAATCGGGAACCCAAAAGCAAGAATATCGCTAAGAATCGATTACAATTGGTTCTGATTCAAGATCGAGTGGGTGCGAATGAAAAGGTTATGGAATCCTTGCAATCGGAGTTGTCTGCACTTCTGTCAAGGTATTTTGAACTTGATCCAAGTCACATCGAGATCGATCTTCATCGTGAAGATGAATCAATAGCACTTATTGCGAACGTCCCGATCTACGGTTTTAAGCCCCGCAGCACGCCAAAAACAGAACAACAAATCAATTCTCAAGTACACGCCGAGGCCACACCTCAAAGCAGCAAACGCTCAACTGCCAGCGCAACACCATCGTTATGATTGGTTTCGGCAATATAGTCTGCACAAGCTTTGATCTCATCAACAGAATTTCCCATAGCGATGCTGAAGCCAGCGACTCTCATCATGCTTTCATCGTTATAACCATCACCAAAAGCCACGACGCTATCTAAAGGAATTTCGAGTTGGGCAACGAGTGCTTTTAATGCGCGTGCCTTCGAGACTTGGGGATTCATAAATTCGATGTACTCCACTTGAGTCCGCGTCACGTATAACTGTTCTCCGAAGTCCTTTTTGAAAGTAACGAGAAGGCGTTCAATCTTTTCGGGCGTATCCAAAACCTGCATCTTAGTCGGTTCCTCTCCATCCAGTTGATGCAGGTCCCCCACGGCAGTCGCCACAACACCTGTCCTACTTTCGTACAGCGCACTCCACTGATTTTTAGCCTGAACGTAAAGCTGATCGTTCAGACAGAAATTGAGATGTAATCCTAGCGGCTTACAGTATTCGACCAGTTCCATAGCAAGCGGTGCTGGAATAGGCGTATGATGAGAAACCTCGCCGGTCTTTGCATTCTTGATCATCCCACCATTGTATGAAATAATCGGATTTTCTAGCCCAATCTGATTGCTGATTGGCAAGATCGATTGATGCATCCGCCCTGAAACCAATATGACCGTGACGCCTTGTTTGGATAATTTTTGAAGCGTTGTGCAATTCCGATCGGTCACAACATGATCGTTGTTCAGTAATGTACCGTCCAAATCCAAAGCCGCTAAACGGCATGGAATTTTCTCCATATTCCTCTCCAAATTGTAAAATTATCTCGCTGATTCTAGCTCCTTAGGAAGGGCGATTTAATAAATCGAGCACATCTGTTCGACTCACAGCGTAGGGGCGAGGCATGCCTCGCCCGAAATGTAGGAGTTATTTCGTAGCCATTCCTTAGCAGATTCTGATTGGCAATGTCTAATTTACGAGCCAACTAACTGTCTCTCCGTCCGGCGATCAAACAAGCGAACGTGTTTGTCATCAAAATCCAGCCAGATAGATTGCCCGACGTCAACTTGAAACGCTGGATGTGTGCGGACTCTAAGGAGAATGGGGTCACCCGTTTCTGGATTTTCACCGAGAAAAATGTCAATGATATTTGCCGAGCCAAGGGATTCGATCAGATGTACAGATGCCTTGACTTCTCTTCCAACGGGTTCCTTGGCAACGGTGATGTGTTCTGGGCGGATTCCAAAAACCAGTTCATTAGCCTCTGCCTGTTGACGCACACTGGCGATCTGTTCATCAGATAACTCCAGCGACAACTCCGTATGTGTTAGGTGCAGCATGCTTTTTCCGTTGCGAGATTGTATTTCGCCATGAATCAGATTCATCGATGGACTCCCCATAAACCCTGCTACAAACAGACTTTTGGGATGATTATACACCTCTTGAGGTGTGCCAATCTGTTGTAATACTCCCAGGTGCATGACAGCAATTCGATCCGCCATCGACATCGCTTCTACCTGGTCATGGGTCACAAATATAGTTGTCGCACCTGTTTCATGTTGTAATCGCTTGAGTTCAGTCCTCATGTTAACCCGAAGTTTGGCATCGAGGTTCGCCATCGGTTCATCCATGAGGAATACCTTGGGTCGGCGCACCATTGCCCTGCCGAGTGCCACACGTTGCATCTCGCCACCACTCAGATAGCTTGGTTTTCGAGAAAGCATATCCTCAATTTGTAAAACTGTGGCAACCTCTTTTACTCTCTGGTTAATCTCAGATTTGGGTATTTTAACTGCCTTGAGCGGAAATGCAATATTATCATAAACGGTCAGGTGTGGGTAAAGCGCGTAAAATTGAAACACAAACGCGATGTCCCGATCCGCGGGGGACAAATTATTTACCCGTTTTCCACCGATGAGAATATCTCCATCTTCAGGATGCTCCAGCCCAGCGATAGCTCTCAGCGTCGTCGTCTTCCCACAGCCAGAAGGTCCCAAGAAAACGACAAATTCTCGATCATGAACTTCGAGACTGAAATCATTGACGGCAACGACGTCGCCAAAGCGTTTCGTGATATGTTCAAGTTTTATTTCTGCCATAAGTGTAATACGGGGCGCACCAGAATTGAGTAACGGAGTCTGTCGGACTATGTGGTAGGTATCGATTCAGCTATTTTAGCATACGAGCAACGCAAATTGGAAATAAAAAAGAGCGGAGGCAACACAAGGGGGAAAGGATAGAAGGAAGGAATTTTAGATTTTACATTTGAGGTAATCACATTTAATGCCAGCCGTTGATTATCAATTGCATCACGAGACCTGAAGCGAGTGGCATCGTGAGATTGTCATCTAATCCTGTTGGAAAAAGCTCAACGAGTGTTGCGGCAAGCGCACCAGCAAGTGCAATGACGGGATGGTATTTCATGAGTGCAATCAATGCGCACACAACAAAACATGCAAGGCTACCCTCTAAACTCTTTTTGGCAATGAGTTTCGTTCGTCCCCATTGTTTGCCAATCAATGCGGCAAACAGATCCCCCAAGATCAGAAAACAAAGACAGACGATGGCAAGATTTTTATTGAAAATGAGGATGCAGAGGAATGATCCGATGAAGTAATATGTCGCCCCGGTGACCCCACCCCTTCGTTCGTGAGAACGTAGCATCGGAGAGAGGATTCGAAAAAATAGATCGCGGAAGGGAGGCAACAGCGTTTTCAACAACTCAATCAATAAAGCAATTAATGTGAGAAGCCCAACGATAATCAGAGCGGTGGGTTTTTCGACAAAAGAGTAAATGATGGGAACAAGCAGACCGAAAAGATGTATACTTTTGCGCCGTAATTCTTGAGCCATGGATGGCCACCTGCCTTCATGCAAAATTGCGTTGAGCATGCGCAAGAAGCGTACCAGTTGGGATATGCGTGAAAAACCTCAATGGATGAGTAAACTTGATGAATCAACGACGCAAATTTTACACATGTATGCAAAATTTGCGTCGCGACGTAAGCATTACCTTTCAGCCTATTGAGTAATTCCTTTTAAGTTATCCCATTCACAATCAAAGCAGAAGACATCCGTTGGACTCAGATGCTGGATATTTTTGCTGCCACACGCTGGACAGACCTCAATAGTTTTTGACCCCAGATTCTCCCCCGTTTTCTGAAGAATATTCAGATAGTAGACCTTAATCTGTCCATCGTAACGATGTCCCAGCGGACAACGAATTTTGTTCGCTGGGCGGGATTCAAGTCGATCAATCATTTCCTTGAGAAAAGGGATACGACGTCCACACACCGGGCAAGGATTAGGGTACAGTTCCTTTGCGACGATTACATCCGTATTCTCTTCTCGAATCACGACCGGGATTGAGAAATGATTTTCAAGCATTAACAGGATATCTGCCTCAACTTTGTCTCGTTGAATATTCTGCTCATCAATAATCGTCTGATAGGTGCCAGGACTGAGGATAATCTCCGTAGGAATCATTGCACCTCTCAAGCTAAGCATTATATTGAATACGCGATCCATTATCGTTGATGATTTAATTACCTACACCCCCCTCGTACGGCTGAAGTTAATTTGAAAGCACTGCCTTCGCTGCAAAAGCGGAACTTTCACATGCCAAAAACCGACTTTTCTACAGCACCGTTGTTTCACTTTTCGTTCCCCCCTGCAACAATTCCCCACGCGAGCGGGCTAGTGAAGATGTCGATCTCTGAGATCTGTATGCATCAGGTGGATGCTTCCGAAGAATAATCAGATCGTGTTCAGTCCTTTCGATAACATCTCCGTCCATCAAAACCGTTTCAATCTTTCGCATGCTCGTTATAAAGTTGATGGTAACCTTGGCTTGCTGATGAAGCGTAATAGACCACCCATCGGCGGTTTTCTGTCGGGTAAATTGATCTGAAATGTCAATCGACTGCACCTGATCAATGTTGATAATGACACCGCTTTCAGCACTGCTTCCATTAGTCGTCACCGGCGATTGACTACTGGCTTCTGATGTCATGCTATTTGGCTCGTGGTGTTCTTGCTCCGTGCTGGTGTTCTCCTGAGACATATTGATTCCTCATTTCACTCATGAATTGGTTGCTGGCATGACTCCCTTGCACCTAGGATGAACGATTCCCAAGTGTGCTGAAATTCTACAAGAGATAATTCACCTTGTCAACCCCAATTTTCGGAAAACATACAGTGTGACTCGGATTGAATTGATAAATCTAAACCTATTTTCAATAGAGATGGCTTTGCAATTCCATCGATAGCAGTTCGCATCTATGCTTTTTTAACCCACTAAATGCGGCGCGGCAGGAGCCTTGCCCTCCCAGTTCGGGGTTTAGGGGCGGACAACCTCCCCCGGCCCCTCCTTCGTAAGGTTCAGGGGCGGACAGATCGCCGAAAAGATAAATGTAGCGTGGTGTTGCGCTTCCTCAAAAATCTCGGAGAATCTCCCCCCTGAACTTCGTAAGGAGGGGAGAGTAGCAGACGACGCAGGTTCTTCCCCTTTCTATCTCTGAATGCAGATAACTGGATTACCGAATTAAGTTTTCAAAAACAGACAAAGGGGGAGTTAGAGGGGGTTTTACGTACCTGTCCGCCCCGAACCTTTCTGCTCCACGTTTTCCGCGAGTTCGTCAACACGCTCGATTTTTCTCAAAAACTTGGCTTCGCAGTAATCGAAAAGTCTATCAACTTCGTCAGAGAATATGTCAGTAAAAAATGTCTCCCTCGTGAGGTGAAAACATTGAGGTTTGTCAGTACGAACGTTGTCGGGATTTCGGTTGACGGGTTTTCGGTTGACGGGTTTTCAGGAGGTAGGGTATAATTGCACAACTTTCTCTGGTTGAGCAGAGCGAAATCTCAAGTACCCTGTGAAAAGGAGGTTTGATGCGATTCACTTATTTTTGGCCATGGTGGGCAGTCGTATTTGGACTCGTGGTCATGGCTGGAGTCACGGTGTACGCCTACCTTCATCTAAAGCGTCCGCTGAGCCGAAGACTTAGATTACTTTTCATCAGTTTGCGAATTTTAGCAGCATCAGTGCTGCTGTTCTGTTTGTTGGAACCTGTACTTGTAGAACGAAAAAACATTACCCCACCGACGAACCTTCTGATCCTTGCAGATACCTCCCAAAGTATGCAAATCACAGATGCCGAATTGAATGGCGAACCAGTGACACGTCTAACCCTTGCCAATCAGCTATTATTCGATTCATCAAGCCTATTTCTTCCAGACCTCAACAAGCGGTTCGAGACCCATCTCTATCGATTTGACAAACAATCGCAGCAGATTTCCAACCCGACTGACCATCTTGAAGCGAAAGGTGGGCTCACGGATATTGCTGGTTCTATTCGTAACGCTGCCAAAGAATGGCGAGGACAACAACTCGCCGGAATCGTTCTTATCACCGATGGAGCCCACAACGCTTCGACGTTCTCTATTGAAGACGTAACCGAGGTCCCAATTCCAATCTATCCGATCGGTGTTGGCAACCCGGAACCACCAAAAGATCTCAGAATTGCGAAGGTCGAGGTCAGTCCAATTGTTTACATGGAGCATGAAGTGCCCATTCGCATTACTGTGCAACACACTGGCTATTCTGGAAGTCAGGTACGCCTCTCACTCCGGCAATTTGAATCCTTGGCTTCGCTCGAGGATAAACTCCGTGAAACTCCACTGCAAAACAGTGCACGGGTTGTTGATGCCGTTTCAATAACGTTGACCGATCAGCCAACTCAAGTGGTTGAATTTACGCTGGTTCCCCAAGCTGAAGGAACCTTTCAGTATGTCGCTTCCCTGCCAACGCTGTCGGATGAACTGTCTAGTGAAAATAATGAGAAAACATTCCCGATTAAAGTGGTCAAGACGAAATTGCGCGTACTTTACATTGATGGTCGTCCCCGTTGGGAATACACCTTCCTCAAACGGGCTCTGGAACGCGATCCGGACGTCCAGCCGACCTGCATGGTCTTATCGAGCCGCACGCGCAGTCAACTCAGTAAAACACTCCTAGCGCGTGTGGATAGATACTATCCACAGGAAACGAATCTCAGTCAGACACCGCGTTTCCCGGAAACCCTCCAAGAATTGCTGGCTTACGACGTGCTAATTGTAGGCGATGTGTTACCTAGCTTGTTTACTTCCACGCAACAGGAGGCAATTATCGACTTCGTTGAAAAGCGCGGGAAGGCTATCATCTTCCTCGGTGGACGAAATTCGCTAGGCATCAACGGGCTCAGAAAAACAGGGCTTGCCGATTTACTGCCGATTCTTATCCCGCGCAACGGTTGCTTCGTTCGAGATGAAGATTTCAGCCTCAAATTAACCCAGAGCGGATTGTATCATCCGATCACGCGCTTGGAAAACACGCAGGCAAAGGTCGAAGCAATTTGGAGAGATTTGCCGACGTTATCACGCCGATTTGGTGGATTTCAACTTAAAGGCGGTGCGACAACGCTTGCGGAATACCGTTTGTCCAAAGATAATCGATCTGTGCCAGTCATCATTTTCCAGCGTTCAGGTTTGGGAAAAAGCCTGCTGATCGCCGCCGAAGGGATATGGAATTGGAGGTTTGGCGTTTGGAGTTTTAAGGACGAGGACAATACCTATCCACGTTTTTGGGGACAGACTGTGCGATGGATGGCGACCCGAACTGACGCCAAACAGGTCAACGTGACGATGAATCTGTCAACCTACTCAGTCGGAGATGAAGCGCAAGTGACCGTATTTGCTTACGATGAAAGTTACCAACCGCTGAACGATGCCGAGATTAAAGTCGAAGTAATACCTCCAGACAAAAAGCCGTTTCAACTCCGTACAAGTCCGCAACCAGCAAACGTCGGCGCTTACGCTGCACAATTCAAAACCAATCAGAAAGGTAGTTATCACATCCGTGCTTCAGGGGAACATGGGGATATTTCCCTTGGCGAAGATTCGACAAAAATCTTCGTCCAATCTCAACTCGCCGAGCTAGAAAATCCGCAACTTAACGAGCGGTTGCTGAAGCAGTTGGCTTCCAAAACAGGCGGCGTCTACACGCCGATTGCTGACGCTGCCTCCTTGATCGATAAGATTAAAGGTGTCCAAGAGCCTGTCTTTGTAACTCAAGAACGCGAT
>JADFGN010000576.1 GCA_022567695.1 Candidatus Poribacteria bacterium
CATAAAATTTCGAAGTGTGATAACTTTGCTATCACTCATGATTCCAGAGAAGAATCCAACTTCACTGAAGGCTGATTATTTGTTCCGCAATCAAATCGACAACTTGATCAATTGTCCTATCCGTGGTATCAACAACGATGGCGTCCTTTGCTTTTTGCAAGGGACTGTGTTCACGGGAGCGATCTTTTTCATCTCGAATCCGGATGTCCTCTTTAATCTGTTCAAGGGTACAATCAATTCCTTTGGCTTTCGATTCGGCGAAACGTCGTCTTGCCCGCTCCTCAACAGAGGCATCGAGGTAGAATTTTAAATCCGCGTTTGGGAAAACAACAGTCGTTACATCTCGTCCCTCCGCGATAATTTCACCTTTGTTGCCAATTCGACGTTGCTGATTGACGATCGCGGGGCGGACTTCAGCGATTTTTGAAATGTCAGATACAATCTGCTCGACCTCCAGCGTCCGGATTTGCTCCGAGACATTCTCCCCATTTAGCAAAGTGGTCTGACCGTTATCGGCAAAATCGATTCGACAACTTTGTGCGAGTTTCACCAATTCCTCAACATTTGTCGGGGAAACACCTTCTCGAATCGCTAACAACGTCATTGCACGGTACATTGCACCTGAGTTGAGGTAGAGATAACCCAGTTTCTCAGCAACTCGTCTTGCGACGGTACTCTTCCCTGAACCTGCCGGTCCATCCATTGCAACTGTCAAACGTCTGTTCATCGTTCCTCCAACGATTCTCTTAAAATTTTTGCGCGCACCAAGATTTGTGTAATTCCATTCGCATTTCGATTTTCAAGGAAAGTTTTGAATTGCGTAAAATTTTCGCTTAAAATATCTATCATTTGCATGAGAGCAGGGGCGTTTTGCATAAAAATGCCCGTCCAGATCTCCGGCGAACCGGCAGCGATTCGTGTTGTATCGCGGAAACCAGTTGCAGCGAAATCCAGTGCCTCGGCTGAATTACTTCGCAACTCGCCCACAGTGTTGGTCAAGATAGAAGCAATCAGGTGAGGGAGATGACTTGCACCCGCGATTAGGATATCATGTTCATCGGGGGGAAGCTGATGAAGCTCGGCTCCCGCAAACTTCCAGAGATCGGCAACAAGTTGCAGTGCGCGAGGATCGGTTTCGTCCGCTGGTGTCACAATACACTTTGCGCCCTCGAACAGATCGACACGGGCTGCATCAACACCCGATCTGTGAGAACCTGCCATCGGGTGCGATCCGACGAAGTGAAGATGATTGTGTTTTTTTGCGGTGAAGAACTGCTCAATCGATTTAACAATTTGTCCCTTGACGCTGCCAACATCAGTAATCACCAAAGGTTTTGTATCGGGGACGGATTCCGCAATGCTCTGTGCCATCGCTGGGATGAGATCAACAGGTGTACAGATGACAGCGAGTTCTGCCTCACAAAGCCCTTCTTCAAAGTCCGTCGTTGCAACGTCAATTGCCTTCCGCCGAAGTGCATGATTAAGCGTACTCATGCGCCTGCCAAGCCCCGTAATCTTTCCCTGAAACCCCTTAGCTTTTAAAGCCAAGCCAAGGGAGCCACCGATTAAGCCGACGCCCAAAATCGTGACATGGCGAATCTGGCGAAAATCATCGATCATATTCTGTCCAGTTTCTAGGGATGGTTCAGAAATGTCAAATCAATTTTCGACTCAAGTGAACCATTCCGGTTTTTAGACATTTTAAGAATTGTCAGAGCTTTTGTCAAGCTCTTTTTAGGGTTGACGTTTTGGACGCCAATCTGCTAACCTAATTGAAACGACAGAAAAGCAGTGATAAATAAAGAAGAGGGAACCCATGCGTATTATCGGTCCCAGACCGCAAGTGACGGTCATCCCCACAGTAAAATCCGCTCGTCCGCCCGATGCGTATCTAGAATTGTTGACCCAGGACGAGGAGGAATTTCGAGCTTACGTCCATCAGGTCGAATCACAGCCTGCCTTTCGACGCCTCGTTGAGGAGGGATACGTCCAAAAAACCAACTTCAAAGGACGCATTCCCCGTCATCTTTACGAAGAATTTCAAGACCGGCAATTCATGGAATTCATGCAGGAGTTTGAGATTGAAAACCGTAGCGATTGGCAACGTGATTTTTTCCGTGAAGATGCCCGCCGCCACGTCAAGGAACTGGCAGTCAAATATCGTGTTCCGCGTGGACGCCTCATCCATGCCCTTGAATATTGCCGCTATCTCAAACGAGCGTGGGCGGGATATGAAGATTATTCGCTGGGGATGGAAACTCTGCCGCACGTGCGTCTTGATGACCCGGAATTCCGCGAGCCTCCGACGGCACAATCATCATTTGAATCACAAGCACCGTATGAGGAATTGGCCGAACTGATGGAGGAATACGAGGTTACGCGATCAGAATTCGTCGAATACTTCATGAATGAGAGTATAGAAGCAATTGGTATTGCTGACGAGTTAGGGATTCCCCAGAATGTCGTTCGTCAAATCTGTGACCTTGTCACTCGGGTGCAGATTGCTTCTTCGATGCAGGTGACGGTTATCGACACGCCCGCCGAAAGGCCATCGAGTCAGCATCCACAAACTGTAGCGATAGTTTGCCGACTGAGCAACCCACCACGCGCCGAGATTCAAGTTGAGTCGGGGGTCGAGTATAATTCGCGTTATCAGATTCAATCTTCCGATCTGGAGACTAGCGAAGAGGCTGGGCGGATAATTAGTCTCCTACGCCTAATCAACCAACGAAAAAGCCTCACATTTCGCGTGCTGATGTTCGTTTATGAATATCACTACCGCTATTTCGTTAGTGGCAATGAACTGCATCTTAAGCCCTTAACTCAAGCACAGATCGCCAAAGAATTGGGGGAACACGAATCAACGGTCAGCCGTATTCTGCGCGACAAATACGTTGATACGCCTGAAGGTGTGCGTCCACTGAAGTTTTTCTGCCAAAGCAAAGGGGATGTCATCCACCGCTTGATTGCCATTCGAGAACGTCAGGAGTTAGCGTCAGCAAGACGCCAAAAGCCGTACAGCGATGCTGAAATGGCGGAAATTCTTGAACGTGAATACGACACCAAGATTGCTCGGCGAACGGTGACTTATTATCGTAACAAGTTCAGGGAAACTCCGAAATTCTACACACGTCGACGAAGCGTCAACCAAAATGATGGCGAAGAAAAGGTGGGGAATAAGGAAGGAAACTAACATATAGGTGCTGTGAGTGAACGGCTGAAACGTGATGCATCTTGCATCCTGAATCTTGTGCTTTGTGTAATTTCTCAATCGCTTCATCTTCCCAAAAGGAGCTAGGATGGACAATCTACGCGCAGTGGTATTAGGGCTTGGTTTGGGTCGCCAACGCGCCCTCGGCTATCTGCAAAATAACGGTGTCGATCTATGTGCCGTTTGCGATGTCGATCAAAATCGCGTCAATGATTTTCTGAAAGAACACCCGGAAGTCCACGGTTATGTGGATTATCAAACCATGCTCACGGCAGAAAAACCGGATATTGTCAACGTATCAACACCGGATTGGATGCATCTACAACACGCACAACTTGCATTACAACACAACTGCCATGTTTTGTTAGAAAAACCGATGGTGAGGACACTTGCTGACGCCGAGGAATTGATTGCGGCTGTCGAAGCGAGTTCAAGGACGTTGATGGTCGGACAGAATTACCGGCGCACACCGATAGCGGTTTTAGCAAAACAACTGATTTCCGAAGGTCGTTTGGGGACACTATTTTACGCGGTTGCCGAGACATTTCAGAACAAACGGCGTCAATTTGCCAAATCAACATGGTATGCAAGTGCCGAATACCCTCGCGCTGCGTTGCTCGGTACGGGCATCCACGCCGTAGACCTGCTACGTTGGCTGATCGGTGAAGTGGAGGAAGCCGTTGCTTACAGTAACCACCGAGCGTATGTCGAATTTCCCGGAGACGATTTCACAATGGTTATGTACCGATTTGCCAACGGCGTGATTGGACGGGCGGGTGTGGCTTACGGCTCCGTGTTGCCGCGGGGAGAAGGCGGATTGACGCTTCAACTCTATGGCTCGGACGGGACGTTGCACAACGATCGGTTCTACGTTGGAGAAAACGGTCAGGGCGAGTGGGAACACGGAGAAATGCCTCCGGTGAAAAATCCGTTTTGGCAGGAGGTCGATCACTTCATCGAATGCCTTCAAGCGGGAAAATCTCCGATTGTCGATGTCTATGAAGCGGCTCGAAATGTAGCCGCTTGTTTGGCAGGAATAGAAGCGGCGAAGACGGGGAAGCCTGTGAAACCGATGCGATTCTGATAGTTTAGTAATAGCTTTTTGCGAGCATAGATGAATTTATGCAACGACCAGTTAAGGAATGACGATTTAATAAATCGAACACATCTGTTCGACCCACAGCGTAGGGGCGAGGCATGCCTCGCCCGAAATGTAGGAGTTATTTCGTTGTAGTTCTAAGTAAATTCAATATTCTCTAATCTTCTAAGAAATATACATCAACTGAATTCGACGAGACATTCTGTTTCATTCCACGATTACCCATTTTACGCTTTTACAAATTGACAATAGACAACAAATACGTTACCATAATCCCCGCTGTTTGAATGATGTAAAGC
>JADFGN010000577.1 GCA_022567695.1 Candidatus Poribacteria bacterium
TTCTTGCTTCGAATCGTTAAGGCGATGGCGAAGATTTCTGAGGAGGATTGGGAAGACATCCAGCAGAGATTACTCAATGTGACACAGGGAAAAGGATTGGAATGGGTCATTCAAGTTGTCCATGAGTTGGGCGGTGAGGTGATTGTCCGGTCTAAAGACAAGGAAGATAGACACTTTTATGGTCCAGGGACACGAGTTGCCGAAAGGATTATTCCAGACCGCATCAGAGAAACGGGTTGCGAACTGACGCTGGCTTTCCCATTGTTCCGTAACTGAAGAAGAAACATAGCAATACTCAGTGATTGATCAAAACGGAGGCATAGTAGGAGTTCAGAAACATGGAAATTCAAAACGTTGAACTGATTATCTGCGATTGGGAAGGATGTGTCTCCGAGCCGGGCGGTGGAAGGGTGCCGTGGGATACGAACGCAATCGCTAAACTCAGCGATTTAATCAATCAGATGCGAAAGATTAAGGGTTGTCCTTCCTTTGTGCTTTGCACCGGGCGTCAATTTCCCTATGGCGAAGCCGCGTTGCAGGCGGTAAATGCGTTTTGGGACGATAAGCCATCGATATTAGAAAACGGCGCGGGACTTTACTATCCCACAACAAAGGAATACATCTGGAATCCGGCGATTACCGATGAAACCGACAAAGTGATGGTTGACGTGCGAAGAAAAGCATTCGAGGCGATTAAAACCTTCGGAGGCGTGCGAGAACTCGGAAAAGAGTATTGCATCTCTCTGAATCCGGCGGAGGATATGCCGGTTGAAGAACTTTACCATCAGATATTAAAGGAGTTAGACGAGTTTGGAGATATTATAGAGATTACACATTCTAAGTCTGCCGTGGATATTACCCCGAAAGGTGTGAACAAAGGCTCAGGCGTACAATTCCTCTCGAAAGTCACCGGGATTGCGCTAAAGGATATGGTCGGAATCGGGGATACGCGAGGCGACCTTCCCATGCTTTCGTTAGTGGGGCATCCGACCGGACCTGCAAATGCCGATGAGAATGTCCGCCAACTTGCAGAGTATGTGTCTCCTTTCAAAACCACCCGCGGCGTGATTGATATTATTCAACGCTATACCGGCATTCAATTCAAACTGACGTAACAACCATGCGATTGATTCTGGTCAGGCAATGCGCGTCTCCGAGTTGACTTCTTTGATCCTTTATCTTGTCGTACCGGGAACAAGCTATGCAAGCGATTATTTTATGCGGCGGGAAAGCGACCCGGCTTGAAGACATTGCAGAAAACATCCCGAAGATATTGCTTGAAATCGGCGGCCAAACTATCCTCGATTGGGAACTCGACCTTTTACAAGAGGCGGGCGCTGACGAAGTCATCTTGGCGTCAGGGTATTTACACGATGTGCTCTACGACACAGTTGGGGAAAATCATCGCGGCTTACCGATACGCTATGCCAGAGAGGAAGATTTGCTCGGCACCGGTGGCGCGATTAAGAATGCCATGCAGTATGTCTCCACATCGCCGTTTTTCGTGCTTAACGGCGATGTGTTGATGAAAGATTTTTCGCTGTCCCGGATGTTAGCCCGGCTTCAGCCTCAGATGGATGGGCTAATACTCGGGGTTCTCGTCGAGGATATCAATGAGTACGGCGAGATTGTTTCGGACGAGCGAGGACGCATCACAGCGTTTCTCGAAAAGCAAGCTCTTCACCGCTCGGGGTACGTCAACATCGGGATGTATCTCTTCAATCAGTCAATCGCGAATTACTTTCCGGACGAGGACGTGTTTTCTGTCGAAAGACATGTGTTTCCAAATGTACCGAATCTCTATGTGTTCAGAGAAAGAATTAATTGGGTTGATATCGGTACCCCCGACCGGCTGGCGTATGCTAAACAACACTTCAGTTTGTGAAGGATCTTATCAATCTGATCGATGCAAACCGAACCACAGGCAAGGACACCGTTGATTTTAGATACCATTGTCGCTCACAAACGCAAAGAACTCAGGCAAAATCAAGTGCAGATTCCATTAAGCACGTTGAAAAGCAAGATTGCCGATCTGCCTCAGACGCGAAATTTCCGGGATGCGCTGTCAGCAGAGAATCACGTCAATCTAATTGCCGAAGTCAAGAAGAAATCCCCAAGCAAGGGAATCATTCGCGAAGATTTTAATCCGGTTGAAATTGCCCGAACTTACGCGGCAAACGGGGCATCGGCAATCTCTGTGTTGACCGACCACGAGTTTTTCGCCGGAGAACTTGCATATCTCAGCGCAATTCGTGAGGCAGTCGATTTGCCTCTTTTGCGCAAAGATTTCACAATTGATGAATACCACATCTATCAAGCCCGTGTCTCTGGTGCAGATGCCATCCTGCTGATCGTCGCGATCTTGACTTCAGATCAATTACGCGGATTTATGGAAATTGCACAAAGCCTCGAACTCGCGTGTCTTGTCGAAGTTCATACCGAAGCAGAGCTAGAGGTTGCTTTGCAAGCGGGGGCAGTGATTGTCGGAATCAACAACCGAGACCTGAAAACCTTCCATACTGACATCGCTATGACGTTCCGCCTGCGAGAATCAATTCCTTCCGACAAAGTCGTCGTTAGTGAGAGTGGTATTTATACCCGCGAGGATGTTGTGAGACTCGGGGAAGCAAATGTCAACGCAATTCTCGTGGGCGAGTCGTTGATGCGGAGTCCAGACATCGGGATGAAAGTTCGGGAGTTGATTGGGTAAAAGCAGAACAAGAAAATGTAACCAGCATTTCGTATCCCAATGGACATGATTTCGTGCCAGCCGGTATCCATGCGGGAGGTTTGCGCTATCACGGGGCTGCACCACTCGTTTGTCAACTCTATGATATGGGCATCATCGAAGCCGTCGCGTTTCGGCAAAACGCAATCTTCGACGCTGCCGTACAGTTTGCGCGGACTGAAGGGATTGTTCCGGCACCGGAGACTGCTCACGCCATCCGCGCAGTAATCGACGAAGCCATTAAGGCGAAAGAGGAAGGCGTGTCCCGCAACATCGTCTTCAACTTTAGTGGGCATGGACATTTCGATCTCGGCGCGTATGATGCTTACTTCTCCAAAGCGCTCGAGGATTATGATTATCCAGAGGAAAAGATCGCTGAGTCACTGAAGAAATTGCCGCAGATCTAATTAAAGGGGAACCGCCGTCGCCTGCAACACTTGGTTAGGTGCATTCATTGGATACTTTGAATTAATTGCATGTTGCCGCGCAGCCACTCATTGACCAGTTTTTCGACATCTTTACCTGTCTCATTGGCGAGCTTGCGTATGAAGTCATCAACGTCCTTCTCCAGATAGATGGGGAGATTGAAAACGGCTTTTGAATCGTAGAACTTACCGCGTTCTCCTTTTGAAAAGTCATATTCTGCTTTCATGGGTTAAATTCCTCATATTGTTTGATTTCTGTTCTGGTCGCTTTACGAGCAGAGATGACACGGATGCGAATGTCTGATTTGTTAGTTTGTCGGAAGGTGTGTATCACGACAAGTAAAACGCCATTTCTATCCAAACCTAAAGTCATCCAGCGATCTTCATCATTGCTATGATTTTCATCGAAAATGGAGATCTGATTGGGATCGCGAAAGACGGTTGTTGCCCGTTCAAAAGAGACTTTATGCCTACGGCTGTTTTGCCTTTGCGGGATCCCATTCGAAATTATAACGCAATTTTGACCTCGACTTTATCAGTAGCGTCGTTTTTCTTTCTACCTAACGAAAAAAGTTCAGTTGTCCGCTACGCGGACGAGCACGGCGGGAGATCGTCGAGCCCGGAGACGATTGGTCTTCTTGCCAAAACTGTTCAACAAACCAAAACCCGCCGCAAGCCCAAAAACGTCCATAAAACCACAGATCCCGCCGTCAACTGCGACGGCTGGTTAGGCACAGCCGAAGCACTCATTTGGTGAGTTGCCCCTCCAAAACCGCAACAACCTCTTTGAGAGGCATCTTTGACAATCGTAACGCCAGTCGGGCCTCTTGTTGCAAGCGTTCGGTGATCCATTTTCTCACCATCGACTGATACCCCCGTTCACCCTCCAACTTCGCTACCACTTTCAACGTTTCAACCAGCTTACCGGGCAAACGGATCGACGCAGTGGTATCGGTTTCGGCCTGAGACATCAGGTCATCAAATTCAGCCGGATTCATTTGATGATATTCCCGCTCGATTTTTTCCTGTTCGGCTTTGGATAGATCGCTAAATTGTGTTTTCATCTTTTCCTCCTCTTTTTCCGTTTCAAATCCCAACCTGTAAACACCCGGGCAAGCCCATTTCCTTTATCCTGGAAAACCAGACGCAACTGCCTTCCGCGATCCGTTCTACCATCTAAAATGTAGACATCATCAAATCGCCGCTCATCTCGACAAAATTGATAGTCGTAGGAGAAACATTCTTCCGCTTCTTCTGGCTCGATGCCGTGATCGCGCAAATGCTGGACGTTCCCGTTTTTCTTATTTTCATCATCCTACTCAAACTGGTAAGTAGGTGGACATAAGTTTTCGTAGCTAAACCCCTTGTGGGTGTTGACGGGGACAAGCCCCTAGACTACAGGAATATCTGTCCGGGTACTTACCAACCATATTGAGGCATTTGACCACCAA
>JADFGN010000578.1 GCA_022567695.1 Candidatus Poribacteria bacterium
ATGGAATGGGCGTTGATTTTGGCGACTACGATAATGATGGTTGGCCCGACCTCGTTGTTACCAATTTTCAGCATCAGACCAATACCATCTACCATAACGACGGAGACGGTTTTTTCACTGACGTTTCGTACCCTTCAGGCACAGGTGAACTCTCGCTTTCTTATCTTGCTTGGGGGATAAACCTCTTTGACTTCGACAACGATGGCTGGCTCGATTTCTTCGTCGCCAACGGGCATATTCACGATAACGTGCATCTAATTGATACATCGACAACTTATACGCAGATGAACCATCTTTTTCAGAACAATCGCGACGGCACATTTACCGACATCGCTGAGCCAACACCCATCCAGTCTAGCCGCGGCAGTGCTGTTGGAGACATTGATAATGATGGAGACCTCGATCTCGTGATTTCAAACGTCGGCGAAACTCCAGATATTTTACGGAACGACAGTGGGAATCTCGCGGGAAGGTGGTTGAACGTCAAGTTGATCGGTAGCGCGATTGGGTCGAGGGTGACCGTAACAACAGGAGTTCTTCGCCAGATGCGTGAAGTTCGTAGCGGTTCAAGCTATCTTTCGCAGAGTGACTTTCGACTCCACTTCGGCTTAGGCAAACACGAGAAAGCAGATATCGAAGTGCGATGGGCTAGCGGGAAGGTCGAGAGATTTGAGGGGATCGAGACAAATCGCTTCATCGAGTTCATTGAGGGCGAGGGGCGTCTGCGGCACATAGAAAGACAGTGAAGTTGGATTGATTGAACAGAATAGCCTGAATGTTGGACTTTCACGTTTTCTCAACACAACAGACTACGGTCCATAAATACTGCCTCGCGGCCCAACATCGATGATGAGGACTACTCGGTTGGCATCGTCGATTTCATAAAGGATGCGGTAACCGCCTATGCGGAGTCTCCAACCGCCATCAGGTTTCCACGTAGAGGTTTTGCATTTGGTGGACGGGAATTCTGTTCAAGGCGCAACATTGCATTTTGAAGACGGGTTCTGAGATTACGCGGGAGCCTCATCAACTGCCATTGAACGTGTCGATCTGATAAATCAACCCGGTACATTTTTCTTACCCTCGTTAATCTTAGTCTCTTCGCCTTGTTGAGCGATGAAATCCCGCAGGGGGATTCCTTCTTTGCCCGCATAGTTGGCACGGGCTTCCTGAACACGCTTGAGAACAATCGGGTCATTTTCTAAGGCAATGTCTTCCAACTCATCCATGAGGGCATTGTATTGTTCAATGTTCATCATAACAGCAATAGGCTGTCCTCGCTGGGTGATAAAGCAAGGCTCTTGTTCATGGCCAATCTCTTTAAGAATCGTGGATATCTTTTGTCGAACTTGAGTGAGTGTACGAATCATATTGGAATTTCTCCTCCTACGTCAAATCAAAGACCTAGCCGTTGGAATGGCGCATGGATTGCCAAAGGATAGCACAACCGCACTTCTCTTTGCAAGGATCTCTGATTAACGGCAACGAGAGGGGTTGAGACAAATCGCTTCGTGAAAATCATTGAGGGCGAGGAGCGTCTACGGCACATCGGAAACCGATGACCAAATTCCGTGTTTCAGGTCGGGCGTGGAAGCGGTAGGCGCAACGCATCTGATATTTACCAAACAGATTATTATTCCACGAACCACCACGCAACACACGTGTGCGCCCTGTCTCTGACCCCGTCGGATTACGCTCGGGGCTATGATGATAGAAATCTTCAGCAAACCAATCGGAACACCACTCAAACGCATTGCCTGCTATATCGAACAAACCGTAGCCGTTTGCAGGAAAACTCCCCACAGGCGCTGTCCATTGCCACTTATCTTGTCCACCGACGCCGCCGTAATTCGCATACTCACGCGAGAGTTTATCACCCCACGGATAACTCTGATTCACCAGCCTACCTCGTGCTGCTTTCTCCCACTCTGCTTCGGTTGGGAGGCGTACCCCCGCCCACTCGCAGTAGGCAACAGCATCATACCATGAGATGCCAACGACGGGATGTTTTGGATTCTGACTGCCGACCGGAAACGATATTTCCGATCCCATCTCCGGCGCGTCGGTCCAGTATTTCGGTGCCGGGTGCCCCGTTGCTTTCATAAACGCCTGATACTGTGCATTGGTCACTTTATACCGATCGATGTAGAACGCATCTAAAATGACCGGATGTTGCGGATGTTCGGCACGAAAGAATCCAGCGGAGATTTTGGCATCCTTTTCCAGCAAGAGCGAAATCGCTTCCGGCGCACTTCCCATGGAAAATTTCCCGACCTGGATGAGAATCATTTCGCTGCCATCTTTTTCATTGATGACAATCGATGGTAACTCAGCGTCTGCGGGCGCGTTGCGCAGGACGGACAGAATGATTAAAAGCATGGAGGTATAGATGATGAGAAGAGTTGAATTTTTACAGCAAAAATCTGATTTCATCGATGCTTTTCTCAGTGTTATGTCCAGCTACTTATACCAATTCTCGATCAATGCGCTACTATCCCCCGATAAGATCGGGATTAAGAAACTTGCGAAGGTTCACAACCTTCGCAAGGTTACACCATCCCTTTAGTAGCCTTTCGACTTGGAAATGGTATTATGTGCGATTAAAAGGTAGAGCAATGATAGCATGTTTGTCCCTTTTTGGGCAATAATGTTCCAACGCATAAATGTTGACTGGCTTACTGAATTTGTTAGCGAAATATGTTAAAATTCAATTGGAATAGCAAATTATGAAAGACAAGGTACAGAAGACAGAAGCATTAAAGGGAGGAATGAACAGCCATGCGATTTGAAGCCAAGCAATCTTTTTTCTTGTTGGTGCTTATGATGATTGGTGCTTTTATAGTGAGTTGTGGTGACGATGACGAAGAGATAGAAATGATGACTCAAGAGGAGGTAGTTTTATCGACGAGGGCCGAAGGACCTCCCGTTAAGCTACGGGAAAGAATCGATCCCCCGCTTTCATCTTTTCCTGAAGGTATCCAGCATAGCATCCCCCTGGAAGATATTGTGTTTCCAGGTGTTCCTGTTGATGTCATCTATGCCCTGACAGACCCAAAATCTGTACCAGCCGATTCGCCAGAAGCGAGCTACTTGAAAGACACCGATCGCGTTCTGGGCATCACGATTAATAGAAAGAGTCGTGCTTATCCCATTAAGATCTTGAATTGGCATGAAGTCTTAAACGACCAGATCTTTGGTGCGCCAGTTTTGATTACCTTTTGTCCATTGTGCGGCACTGGCATTACTTTCGATCCGCAGTTTGACAAGAGTCGGCGACATATTTTCGGTGTTTCTGGCTATCTTTACAACAGCGATTTGCTCCTTTATAACCGGGAAACACATGAAGAGTGGTATTGGCATGAGGATAAAACGACGACGCTATGGTCGCAAATTCTTGGCGAAGCTGTCATTGGGCCCTTTACCGGTATCAAGTTAAAAACCATACCGACGACACATACGACCTGGAAGGAATGGCGGACGATGCATCCCGACACCACGGTGATGTCAGAGGATACCAATTTTCCGGCACATTACGACTTCAACCCTTATGAAGGTTATGATCCGGAGGCTGGGGCACCGTTTCATGTTACCAATGAGGACGCCCGACTACCAAACAATGCGTTGGTTCATGGACTCAATCTAAATGGTGAACAGAAGGTATATCCGCTCGCAATTCTTGAAGAACAACAGGTCGTTAATGATCGACTTGGTGGAGTGGCGTTGTTGATTGTGACAACGCCCGGCTCACGAACTGTTCGCATTTACAATCGGAAAGGTCACCGTTTTTCCGGCGATTTTAATCGGATAGTCGATGAAAAAGGTCATCAATGGGAATTCCGCGAAGAAATCCTGAGAAATTCGGTGACCGGAGAAGTGCTGAAACGAGTGTCGGGAGGCATGGATAGCTTTTGGTTCGGGTGGGTTGCGTTTTTTCCAAATACTCTCATTTACGACGCTGTTGGGACTATAAAATAAAAAAGGGCCGTGAAGATTTGACTTCACGGCCCTTTGGATTCATGAAACTATCTCACTTTTTTGATTTGATTCGCCCCCAGGTCGTCGCCATTTTGTCCTGCGGATCAACAGCGGCAGGAGCAAGGTCGCCATTCTCAGTCAACCAATTGACGATGAATTCGGTAACTCCGACGCCACGGATATCTTTCCCTTGCCAAACCGGTGCATCTTTTTGCCACATTGCGGCAATCATTCCGGTTCCATCTTTGCCGGGACTTTTGCTAACAGCGACACACGGGTCAGCCGTCTGTTTATCCGCTTCGGCAAAGCATGTCACATCCCAGTCCGTTCCATCAAACTGCTCTAGGTGCCATGGGCGGGCAGATTGAAAGTCTTTCATGGATGGAATGTACTTCTTTCCTAGATCGTTCACTTTCTGGACACCACCGCGATTTCCGAACGTCAAGCCGGGAATATCATATACATTCGCAGCACCAGCTGCCGCATTGTCCGCGCTTCGGACGCCACCCTCGTAGCTCATGTAGAAGATCCAGTCTGCGACATTGATTACAACATTACCTTCCTCAATGAAGTTTTCGACATTTGAGCCATCTGGCTTTTTGTTGGGGAACG
>JADFGN010000579.1 GCA_022567695.1 Candidatus Poribacteria bacterium
AGGGGTGTATGAAAGGGGATGCGGTTGACTGCCGCACGCGCGCGAATGTAAGGCATATCAAAGCTTTTCCCATTAAAAGTGATCAGAAGTTTTTTTGACGCGCAGGCCTCAATAAAGCAAGAGATAACGGCGGCTTCCTCGGCATAGTTTCGCGCCAAGAATTGCCGTACCTCAAAACCTGCCATCTCCCAAAACATGATGCCAATGAGGAACAACGGGGAATTACCCAAGCCCGTCGTCTCAATATCCATAAAAAGAACGTCATGGAGCGCGAGTTTCTCCGGGTCATGAATGGCCGCGATTCTTTGCGATAGCCCAGAATCTCTGGCGGTCATTTTTTCGCTGAATCGCTCACTGAAAAATGTTGCGTCTTCTAAATCATCAACATAGGTCGAGACCATGAATGCCTCACCGTGCCTGGAACGAATTTCGATCCCCGCGACCACCTCTTCAAGAGAGAGCGGTAATCCCTCTCGCCCGCGATTGAGCTTGATCTCCGGCGGACGTGGAGATGAATCCCGTCGCGGTAGCCTTCGATAATACACGATGGGTGACTTCTGTTTGTCAATCTCCCGCGTGGAAAACTCCCGTTTCCCTACAGCAGACCTTCGGTCAATCGCATCGAGTTTGGCTCGCAATTCTTTGAGTTGTTGCTGTATGCTTTTGCGTTTGTCCTTTGCCATAATGTTGGGCAAAACAAGTTTTGCACTCCAAAATACTGAGGTTCATTGCATTTGGCATCTTGTATTGAAGCCTACCATTGGCTCAGAGTCATGGTGCCGTATAATGAATCTTGACCTCTTCCCCCGTTTCCGAAGATTTGTACATCGCATCCATAATCAATTGCACGCGGTAGACCTCTTCAGGTGGCACCGGCGAGGGTTTGCCTTCGCGGATGGCCTCAATAAATTTGCGAATTTCAATCGTATGCGTTCCCTCTCGCGCATCTCGAATCTCGTAGGTCTCGTTGACCAAAGTATCGTGTCGCTGTTTATAGATGACATTGCCGTCCACATGACAACCACCTTCGGTTCCCAAGATGTAAGAGGGGCCAACGCCTTCGATGTTAGACGCCCAAGCGGTCTCTAATAGGAGTGCGGCTCCGTTCTCAAATCGGACGAAGCCGGTTGCGAAATCATCGACATCAAATTTTGAGACATCCCACTGCCCCCACGGATTGACGATTCCTTCTCGTGTGCCAAACTTCGCGCAGGTCATCGCGCTGGCAGAAAGCGGCACCGGCGCACCCATCAGCCAAATCGTACGGTCAAGAATATGGACACCGATGTCGTAAAGCGCTCCGCCACCGTTGAGGTCTTTGCGGATAAATGAGCCCCATCCCGGAATCCCTCGGCGCCTCATGGCAACACAACGGGCGAAGTAGATCTCGCCAAATTCGCCCGCTTCGATGATGCGCTTGAGCGTCTGCGCACGGGCACCGAAACGAGAATTGACACCGATTTGAAGGATTTTGCCCGACCGAATCGAAGCCTCCCACATCGCTCGTGCGTCTTTCCCATTGCCAGCCATCGGTTTCTCGCAAAGCACATGCACGCCAGCTTCAAGGGCGGCAACGCTCGCCGGGGCATGGAAGTTGTTAGGTGTACAGACGCTGACGGCATCCAACACACCGAGTGCTAGCATATCGTTATAGTCCGCGAAAGCTCTGGATTCGGGCAAATCAAATTGATTGGCAACCGCTAGGGCTCGCTCATAATTCACGTCAGCAACGGCATACAATTCCACTTCTTGAACGGCTTGATAGCCGGGGATATGCGCATCAGTTGCGATACCTCCCACACCAATAATCCCAACTTTTACTTTTGACATCCGTTTTCCTTTCTGTAATCGGTTTCGATATTATCGCCTGACAAATCAATAACGCAGTCGTTTCAATGATGCAGCAATTCATCTGTATTCTGCATTTGGTATCCTGATAAAGATACAGGATGCAGGTAGGATGATACGGATTCAATCCGCTGGATATTGTTTCGGATGACCTTCCGCTGTGGCATGAAACCAACAGTTGATGATCGGATGTTCCGGATGGCCGATAATATGGTGTTCTTCTCCCGGTTCAATCACCAGGACATCTCCCGCTTGGATCGGCTCCAAACGACCGTCAATCTCGATCTGTCCGCGTCCCTGCATGATGCAGAAAACTTCCTCGTCTTCGTGACGATGTTCTCCTTCTGAGTGCGTCCGCATCCCTGGCGTATGGAAACTCAATCCGCCATGCGCGATTCGCTTACCAGGAATCAACTGACTTGCGACGTGTTCAGGTCCCGACGACCCTAAATCGGCAAAAGTATAACGCTTCATAGTAGCCCTCTCAATTCATGAATACATTGTGAGTTGTCATAGATATTCAGGTAGCTTGTAGAGTAATTCTTTTTTGTCTTCTAATTCAGGCTTAACGACAACATCGTGCCACTCTTCAGGCGTGATTTCCTCAAAGGCGACTGTGACATACTTGGATGCCACGCCGAAGCTTTCATCTATTGCTTCAATGACACGTTGGGTTAACAACTGCTTCTGTTCTTCAGTCCGACCCGGATAAAGTTTGATATTCACATGTGGCATGGTGTTCCTCCTAAATTTCTCTGTACGCGCTAACCGACAGGTCAACATCCAGAAGTTCCTGTGCGGAGCGGGTTATCCCGTGTAAACGGAGTTTTCCTGACATTTTTCACTGTCAGCCAAGACACATACGGCGATCCCCCTTCGCCTGCGCTGCCAAAGTCGCATAACCTTAATTTGCGCCCATCAATGGCAGTATATTCCAACAACACGATAGTCGGCAATCTTTTCTCATTGACCATCAACCCGCCTTTCATTGATGCCGCATCGAGTGGCGGAATATCGTCGGGGTCCATAGTATTGAGACGTCGATCATAGGTCAGCAGGATGGGACCTCGGTAGATAGAGGCTTTGCCCTCGCATTCCTTTTCCCCAACCCAATAGTGAAGCGACATATCCAGTTCGAGCTCAATCAGGTCATTCGCCTCCCATCTTCTGTTCAACGTCAGATAAGTGCCGGGAACAACATCCTTCAGCGTTTTGCCGTTCACTTTTACTTTCGTATCGCGTGACCAGTAGGGGATGCGAAGTTTGAGCGCAAATTGAGTCGTTTGTGAGGGGGATATGCGAAGTTTGATTAGTCCTTCACGCGGATATTCTGTCTCCCCATCCAGCCGTACTGTGACATCTGCTGACAGTTGCGTTTCCATAGTAGATGGGCCGTACCAGTTGAGTATTAATCCTTCCTCACAGCGCATCAACGCCCAGTCGCTGACCATCCCCAATCCTCGCGGGCCGTTAACGCTGCAACAATTCAATTCAGCACTTCCTTCCCGTGCCTGAAACACAATGTCATGCGCACTTGCCCGGCGCACGCCATCCATCGGTGTATTGTAAGTCACCCAACGTCCTGTATGGGAATGGAGCCCGATGACTGAATTGAGGGTGGAAAGTTCGAGTTCATCGGCAACCACAGAATTTTTTGTAAGCCGAAGCATTTCTACACTGGTAGCCATCCACGCAATCGTACAGCACGTCTCGATCGCGCCCCGATGATAAGGGTTTCCCTGTGCTTGTTCTCCAGAAGAAAAACCACCATTGTTGTGGCGATCGAGTTTGACGATGCTCCACCAGATCTGCTCAAAGGCGGTTCTATACTGCTTTTCGCCCGTGAGAAAGTAGAGTTCAACCAACCCCATGATTGGATGCAAACTCTCCCATCTCGGCTTCGGAGTTTGGTAGAATTCCTTTCCAGCCAACGCCATTCGTAGATAGTCGCCAGCCAGAGGTCCATCGGGTCCCTCGGCGGCGAATTCATCGACAATCTGAAGGGCAAGGTCCAGATACGATTGGGTCTTCGTCTTGCGGTAGAGGTGGCAGAGCGTGTGGATGACAGCGAGATTCATTTCCGTACTGCCTGTATCTACCAGACGTTCTCGCTTTTCTCCCAAAAACTTTGTGCAGATCAAATCTGCAATTTTAATGACACTGTTGAGTGCCTTCCTATCACCGCTTTCCTCATGCCAGAGCAGTAAACCCAACATGATATGATAGTGTCCCCAAGCATCCCACGTATGTCCTTGTTTACCTCCGACATTGGGCGCATTGCCGGTCAGATGACTGCCCTTGGGCCACGGCCCCAGATAGCCCTCCTCATCCTGAGATTGCACAAGTTCATCGACAAAGCTGATGATACATTCCTTCAAATCGGCATCTTGTGTAAGGCGTAGGACTTGCACAGCACTTGTCAAATACTTGCCAGCAAACTCACCCGCCCATGGAACCAAATCTCGGAGGGGATACCGATCTCGATCATTGAAAATTTCTAGCATGGCCGGATTTGCTAACGGCGCAATTTTGAGCCATTGATCGGTCGCACCAGCAAGATAGTTTGCGAAATAGCCACTGAATCGATATGTCGTATGCGGAATTCGACTACATTTAGGTGTCATTATACACTCCTGTCGAAAAGTCTCTTAAATACTTCCAACCCCACCTAAACTCACCCTTCATCGCGAGACAGTCCTCGCTCCCACAGGTCAGGGGTGGACACTTGTAGCCGAATT
>JADFGN010000580.1 GCA_022567695.1 Candidatus Poribacteria bacterium
AAGGTGCAATCACCAAACCATATTCTTGTTCCGACGATTGAAGTTGAAGATGGAGAACCACTTGTTGGGAGTGGATTTCCGGTGGCGTAATTCCCACAAGTTTTAGTGAGTCGTTCTTACACGGTAGAACACTTCTTTTAGCTTAAATCATTAAAATTTCTGATAAGGCTCAATTATTCGCCAACTCTGGATGAAGAATGCGAATATCGCCAATCTCTTTCTGTTCGTCCAACCACGCTTTTACCCATGTCTTCAGTTGTTCATCGATCAGCACCTTCTTAATTTCACCCTTGACTTCCGAATAGGTCTCCTGACGTGGCGTTTTACTGAGCAACTTGGCAATGAGATAGCCGTCAGGTCTGGCGATGGGTTTGCTAAACTCGCCGATCTTCAATTTGGCAAGGGTCATCCCAAGTCTAGTTGCTCCACTAATTTGTGCGTTGTTGTCGATATGGATGTTTGAGGTATTCTTGTAGGTCTGGTAGAGGTCGCTGAATTTCACCCCTTTTTGCAGCAGCGCGTAGATATCTTCGGCAAGCTGTTTGGCATGGGTTTGTTGTTCAGGTGTGTCTTCAAGCCTCGAAAACACTTTAATATATCCGAATTTAACCTGTGTTGGCTCAATAAATTCTGACTTGTGCTGTTCATAATATTGAACCGCTTTCTGCTCGATTTCGTCCTCCGCAATTCGGGTGCCGAATCGACGCGAAATCCACCCGTTGATTATCAACCTTGATTGCTGCCATTCTTCTAATTCTTCATATTCCAATCCCTTCTCTTTCAATGCATCTGAGAAAGCTGCGTCAGAGGAATAGCGTGATTTGATTCCCTCCATCGCCTCGGTAATCTCCTCTTGCCAACGTGCGAGTGGAATTCCGCCTCGCATGCGATCTGCCTCCTGTAGCATCAACTTTCGCTCGATTAATACCCACAAAACCGCTCTCTTGACTTCTGTCGATGGGTTTCTAATCTCGCTAGGAATTGGTGAACGAAACAAGACAGGGTCAACGAAAAACGGAATAATCAGTTCACTTTCTAGTTCACTTAATGTGATTGCCTGACGGTTGACCACAGCAATCACAAAGTCGATTGGCTTTACGTTTTGTGCGGACAAACAGGTAACCGTCAACATCATACAAACGTAAAACGTGATACGTGATACGTGATACGTGTTGCGTTCCACGTTGTGTGTGTCTTTCGAGTTTTCCTCCATGCTTCTTCTCGCTCCTGAGCGCGGAATTGAATCACCATTCGTATTCTAGCCGTGCAAAGATTTTGTGTTTCGGATTTAGCTGTGCAGTACTGACAGCTGCAAATCGAGATTGTGTATAGCGTATCCTGCCGCTTATGTCCCCCCAACCCCACAGTTGAAGTTGGGCGTAAAATTCTTTCGGAAACGTGTCGCCATCAATGAAGTGGGTATCGTTTATTTTCCACCGCATTTCCCACTCCACACTTTCTGTCACAAGCCATTCAAGTTTGACATAGATGTAATCATCAGGCACGACGCGGGACAACGTCCTATGTCGCGACCTTCGGTAAACAGTGCTCAAATGCAGTTGGTTGTGTTTCGCAGACCAAAACCCTAGCGGTTGAATACGAAACCAAAGCAACCCACTCCGACGCTCATCTCCCTCGACTGAGATCTCATTATCGGTCCATTTGCCGGACACGCCAATTTCCAGTGATTTGAGCGGGAGAAAGACAATTTCGGTGTAAGCTTCGTTGTCGGTTTGCAAGCTGGACGGGTGTTGCCACTGATCGTAGTAGGCACGCAAACGCAACCGTCGATCGGGACGATAGCGAACTTGCATAAATACACCCACTTCGTCGATATCGCCATCGACATTCCCATCTGTTGTGTCATCTGAATCCGCAAAACCGTGACTGTGCGGATTATCGAATGTCACACCATAGCGGCGTAAAGATGTCAAAAATGAAGCCGCTCGTGTACTGAACTCTGCTTCAAAATAGCTTGCCCAACCTGCCTCGACGCTGTGGGAAATTTCGCCACGCAAATCGAGCCGCTGAATCGATGTTTTCGCATAGATTCCGACTGCGCTCCAGCGATCGCGGTTGGGGAGATTTCGGAATTCTACCTTGACTCTTTTATCGATCCACGCGGAATATCCAACTCCACCGATTCGCGTATTTTTTGATAAATCAAAGGAGACTTCTGCACCAATCAATCGTTCATTGTAAACGCGATTAATCCTTCGCTGACGCGGCAATCTTGTCACGTCAGATGGCAAGGTCACCGAATAATTCGCATCCGAAACAAACAACGCGCCACGCCATCGATTCACCTCCCATGTCCCTGCAATGCCACGCTGTCGGAAAGAAGATGTCGTATCATCGGTGTAAATGCCTTTGGGCGTAAAACGGTGAGCGTCGTTAAAAGTTAAGCCTGCCCCAAAGCCCGCTGTGAAATTTCCGACGATAACTTGCCTCCATACCCCACCGGGGGACCATGCAAGGTAGAGTTTATCAAAACGCCACGCGGGTGAAATGAGTTGGGCACTTGCCTCCGCCCATTGATATTGCAAATCATCTTCATGCTCTGCAACAACGCCGAGAAAGAACTGCTTGTTCAAATCAGTTCGCATCCGCAGACGCGCACCATAAGGTTTGTCATCCCGACGGGTGTCAAAGGTGTCAAGTCGAATCTGTCCATCGAACCGATCCACCCGTGGGCGAATTTCGGCGAAACCCCGAAGGACTCGCAGTTGTTCCGCTGTCAATTGGTCAATCTGCGATACATCTCGCCACCGAGCAAATCCTCCGACCGCTCGGCGCTCATCCACAATTGCCTGTGCCTCACGACGTGAGATTCCGGGAATGACAATGAGGTCTGTCACGTCGGCGCGATTCAGATCAATCGGATTTTCAAGCATTTCCAATAAGGTGAGTGCCGTCTCTTCAGAGATTCGACCATCGGATTCTAGTTGGAGAATGTCGTCTTCGTTTTGAATATCGAGATCGATTGCGCGGTCAACCGCTTGGGCGACGGCAAGCTGTGACATTCCAAGCAGAATGAATGCACCAAGAAATAGGAAAATAAACCGTGTTATCATGTTTGAGGATTTACTGTTCCTTACTCAATCTCCATATCCTCCAGACTATTTGCCGTTATGACGCGAGCCAAGAGAACATTGAGTTGATTGACTCCCTGAACATTCTGAATTCGTTGGACGATGTTGGAGGGTAGTTGTCCAAATTTAGTTTGTAATAGCATGATCAAAACTTCTTGCTTGGTTTGCATGGTTGCTTCAGTATATCCCAATTCTCGTCCCTCTTGAATCAGTGCTTGAGCGATTGTCTGTCCCATGTTTGCCACCTCCTCTTTGCGATTATGTGCGCGAACTTGTCCCTGAACCTGTTGAATCAATTCTTCGTGTTCAGACGAATCGCGTCGATGATAGATTAGTAACACCAAATAGTAAATTAACTTTTCCCACTTTCCTCTTTCTTCGGCCGGAAGACGTTCAAGGCGGTCTATGGCAGCCATCAAGGCTTCGGTAAATTCTTCTTGTGTGCCGTCTTCGTTTTGGATGAAAAAGTTCACGGTTGCGGTCACTGCGTTCCCCAGCGAGATCGAGAGCAGATAGAGCGCCATGATGAACGACTTCATCTTTTCGGGCGCTTGCGTGTACGAAAACTCGAGGCAGGTGATTGAAACCATCACCTCGGCCGCGGTGAGCAGCAGGTAGGCCAGTAACTGCCAAACGATGATCGGCTTGTGACCGATCGCGGCGACATTGGGCCATGCAGCAGCCGCGTGTGAATGGGCATCGGCGGGTGGGGCGTCACCGTCGGCTAGAATTTCGACTTCGCCCAGGCAGACATACCCGCCGCCCCAGTTAGACTTGATGCGAATGAGCACATACTCGGCTTCGACCGGCTCAAACGAAAGCGTTTGAAACTCTGGCTGTTGAGCGAGGGAGAGTGTGCCGACGCTTCGAGTCCATTCCCATTTGTCCTGCGCGCCCGGCACAGGGTCACCGTGCCGAGTGCTGCCGACAAAGACTTCAACCTCTTTCGCCCAACAGCTTCGTGCAAATTCGGCCAATTCTTCGCTGCCCGGCTTGAATCCCTGAAAACTCTTTTGCTTGTCGTGTGGCATGCGCGACCGCTGCTTGTCGTCTTCGTGGAGCAGGAACGGTTCCAGATCGACGGCTGGATAGAAACGGACGTTGCTGATGGGCCAGGGCCGGCGCTGGCGGAGGCGAATGACAATTTCATGTGGCAGCAAGTAATGCTCTGGACCAATCTCTTTGGGCTTCAGGCCGCGGCGGTTGCGTTCGTACCGTTCTTGACTTTGAGAACACCAGCCGCTGCCGTCGACTCGCCCATCGAGCAGACGTTCGGCCCCCCATTTCGTGCGGTCGGGGAAGAGTGACGTGTCGAATTCGACGGCCTCAGATTTCTTGGCGATGATGGAGCCGCCAGTGATTTCGCTGTCGATCCAGGCGGGAACGGCAAAAGCGGCAATCGTGACGAACAAGCCGATCGACACCTTGCGAAGCGGCGTCAACGGAAACACTTTGTTGATTGCCGGGTAGACGGCGAACGAGA
>JADFGN010000581.1 GCA_022567695.1 Candidatus Poribacteria bacterium
GAGACGAAGTTTCGCGAGTCGGTAAGGCCCTCGCCGAGAAGTTGAAATTCGATTATCCGACTGCACTAGAAGAAACCGTCAGACGTAGCTGGTTGGAATTCAGTGCAACTTATTCAACACCATTTGAGCGAGATTGAAATCCCAATTTAACTAAGTAGCCGATTCGTGGAAAGGTAATCTTTGATGCCAGTTGTCGTACCTTTTCCTTCAAACCTTGTGAATTACGCAAAATGGAAATTTCTTCGGCTTGCCTTTCGACCTGTTGGCTTAAGTGCATGATAATCGTTTGAGCACGCTGACTCGATTCCTCTGCGGCAGTTTGCATCTTATCGATGAGATTATCAGATCGATCGCGCTCCTCTTCGAGTTGAGTCCGCGATCGATCCAATTCAGCATAAAGGTATTCATTTTCTTTTCGAAAATGCTCAATTTGGGCATATTTCTCTTTGATGAATTCCTTTAAATGGGCAAGATCCCTTCGCAGAAGGGTTATTGAAAACGCATGTGCGTCAATACTGGGGTTTTGCTTTGACTGTCGTGGCTGTCCTCTTTTAGCAGACGTCTCTACTGTTGCAACCCATGTTTCCATTGGTATATTCCTTGTTCATCCGATAGACCTGAAAGTTCGTATTTGAGCGGCATGTTAGAATCAACTTCAACACATACATAGCAAAAACGAACTCAACGTGTATATCGTTTCAGATTTTATTTAATTCTACAAATTAGTTAAACGCTTCACTCTTCACATTCCACTCTTGCTTATGACATACACTTTGAACGCAAAAGACCTCATTCTCAACGCAAAACTTTCGATAGAGGAAGCCCATCAAATTCTGGAACAATATGGCTTTCAAGACCTCGATCGAGCGAATCGAAACCTCCAAAATCTCGCGGGAACCCCAGCATTACGGTGCGAATTTGCCGAGATTGTTGAAAAGCTTTTGGAATCGATTGCGGATTCGCCAGACCCGGATGCCGCTTTAAATAACTTTGATCGGTTCACGGCTGTGACCTTCAGCCGGATGTGGCTTTACCACCTGCTACGCGATGCGCCGTTTATTATGCGCATATTGGCAACCTGCTTTGGTTCGAGCACGTATCTGTCCGATGTCTTGGTCCGCAATCCGGAGTATTTTAACGAAATCATTGACCGAAGCGTGATGGAGACTCCGAAGAACCGTGAGATGATGTATGATGAACTTTCTCGGTCGGTGCGACTGTCTCGCTCGGCTGAACAGAAACTGAACGCGCTTCGGCGATACAAGCGGAAGGAGAGCTTGAGGATTGGATTACGCGATTTCTTTGGCGATGCAGACGTGGAAACGACCACGCTGGAATTAAGTAATCTTGCGGAGGTGACGTTGCAACTCTGCTATGAAATTGGCATCGCTGAACTTACGCCGAAATCGGGAACATTGCAGGCGGGAGACGAAAACACGCCTGCAACATTCGCCGTAATCGCTATGGGAAAATTCGGTGGCTATGAGTTGAATTTCAGCTCGGATATCGATGTGATGTTTGTCTATTCGCATGAAGGCAAAACAGACAAAGGCGTTGAGAATAGCCAATACTTCGCCAAGCTGTGCGAATTTATCATCAAGGGGATGAGCGAAATCACGTCTGGTGGTTACGTCTTTCGCGTCGATATACGGTTGCGTCCGGAGAGCAGTGTGGGCACGATTGTGCGCTCAATCGACAGCTATGAAGCCTACTATGAAGGCTGGGGCGAAATCTGGGAACGACAAGCCTTAATCAAAGCTCGGCCCGTCGCGGGGGATGCGAAACTCGGCAAGCAGTTTATCCAGATGATTCAGCCGTTTGTTTATCAACGATACCTTGACGAATTCTCGATTGCTGAGATTAAAGCGGACATTCGTCAAACCAAGGCACGAATTGAACAACGAATCATCAATGAAAAGGGAGACTTGAACACGCACGTTAAGCTCGGCATCGGTAGCATCCGGGATATTGAATTCGCCATCCAATGCCGCCAACTTATTCATGGCGGCCCGATACCGGCGTTGCGAAATCGCAATTCTCTGGAAACAATCGAGCTGCTTTACCAGCATGGATTATTGAGTCAAACTGACTGTGATATTTTCTCAGAGGCGTACCGATTTCTTCGGATGGTTGAACATCGGATACAGATGGAAGCCGATCAACAACGGTATACCTTGCCAGCAAAGGAAGCGGATTTGATAAAATTCGCCAAACGTGCTGGCTATCGGGATACAAAATCTCAATCCGCACTGGAGGCTTTTCAAAAGGATTACCGACGACACACAAGTGCTGTTCGCTCCATTTTTGAAACAATTTTAGCAACGCCCGTCGTAGAAGGCGAGATCGATATTATCTCACTTTTTACCACGAAAGATTTGCATATCATCAAGGAAATATTAAGCCCGTTCGGGTTTGAGAATCCACGCGAAGCACATCGATACCTTAAATTGATGGCGGAGGGACCGGAAGGCGTCCGTTTCTCCCCCGGTGTGCGGCGTTCGTTTGTTGAACTTGCACCAATTTTTTTACGATTCTTACGCCAATCTCCCGACCCTGACACGGCACTCCGCTACGTTGAGGGCTTTGCAAATAAGGTCGGTGCACGCACCTCATATTATGCAATGTTCCGTGAAAATCCAGCGATCCTTGAACTGCTGACTCGCCTCTGTGGAACAAGCCTTTTCTTGGCGGAATTGCTAATTGCACACCCTGAATCGTTCGATATTTTGACGGTACCAGCGATGATGGAACAACCCAAAACTTTAGCCAGAAAGCAGGAGGAAGCACTCCGGGCAATTGCTGATGCAACCCATCCACAGGCGTTCAATGCGTTGCGACAGTACAAAAACGGTGAAATTTTGCGAATCGGCATGCGGAACATCTTGGGACAGACAGATTTGTGGACGACTACCGTTGAGCTTTCCGATTTGGCAGAGGCGACATTACAAGCGATGTATGCTCACGCCAGTCAGCAATTGAGTCATCAACATGGAGAGCCTTTGACGGGGGATGGAGCAGAAGTCACTTTCACCGTGATTGGCATGGGAAAATTCGGCGGTCGGGAGCTTAATTTCAGTTCAGATCTGGATGTAATGCTGGTCTATTCCGCTGAGGGGAAAACGACAAAAGGGATGTCTAACGCAGATTATTTCAGCAGACTCGGTTTAGAATTGGTCAACCGTATGAAAGGGAACGAAGGACAGGCAATCTACGAACTCGATCTTCGCCTGCGTCCCTTTGGCACGGGCGGCGCAATTGCCTTGTCGTTGGCGGGCTATCAGAACTATTACGAAAAAAACGCCGAAACATGGGAACGGCAGGCATTAACTCGGGCGCGTCCTGTTGCAGGCAATATGGCACTCGGTGAACACTTTCTGGAGCTTGCCCATGCTTTTGCCTACAGCCAACCACTAACCCGCGTTCAGGTCGCTGAAATTGTACATAATCGGCAACGGAAGGAGGCACAGGCTACGCGCCCGGCAACTACAGGTCGGCGTCGCAGAAGAAGAGGCAAAATGCGGGATGTAAAATCGGGATACGGCGGGCTGGTGGATATTGAATTTGCTGTGCAGACACTTCAACTTAGCTACGGAACAGATCAGCTAAATGTGCGGGTGCAGAATACGCTTGAGGCAATCACGCAATTGCATGCGGTCGGCGCATTGACGATCGCTCAGTGCAATCAGCTTGTCGCGGCTTATGAATTTCTTAGGCGTGTGGAAAACAACCTGCGTATCGTCCACGACCGTCCGCTACACGCCTTGCCGGATAAAGCAACGGAATTGGAAAAACTTGCGAAGCGACTCGGCTATACCGATGAAGCGGAGAAAGCCAGCGATCAATTTTTGACGGATTATCAGGAGTATACGCAGAATACGCGGGCATTGTTTAACGAGTTGTTGGGGTAATATAAGCCTGATCGGATTAAAAGGTAGTCGCCTAACACGACAATGCTTGGTTAGGATCGTTCTTTGATTATTCTCTCATACTCATCATGACTACCAATCCAAACCCAAATTAAGTCTTCACCATCCTCCACAGCCAGTGCTCTATGAGCAAGACCAGCACGAACTGACCAAAACTTACCAATTTTCTTGAAATGGAGAGATGGGTGTCTTGAATTTGTCCCGAGCAACTGGAAATTCTGCCTCGCTACCTTTTGAACAGATTCCGGGAGATCCTCAAGGCATCGCCAGAAGCGATTCGTTGTTCGGTGCATTTAAAGCTCCCTGAGTATTCCCTTCTTTTTCGATTCAAGAGCTTCTGTGATTAAAAAATCCAATTTTCCTGACTTTGAGTCTACCTCAATCTGTCTATCCCATTTTTCCCAGTCTTTTTCATTGAACCATTGCCTCAATTGGACATAATCGACTTCAGGTAATGCTTCGATAGCCACTTTGATTTCCTCTACATTTGACATGATTGAAGTATCCTTTCTCGCAGTGTGTGAGTCAGGTTGATATCCGTTCTTCCCCATATTTGACATATTGAGAGTTTATCTCAAATCCGATGAAATTACGGTTTAGTCTTTTGCAAACAACAGGGCAAGTTC
>JADFGN010000582.1 GCA_022567695.1 Candidatus Poribacteria bacterium
CCAAAGTCTGATTAAAGTTGGGCAGCTTTGTAGCCAGAGCTAAAACGTCTAGCGGCGGCATATCAAGAGCGATGTAGCCTTGGTACATGACGCCGGCACGGTTACGACGTTGTGAGACTCCGGCAATCTTTTTCCCATGAAGCATGATGTCGTATTGCGCAGGATTGGTCAGGCAAACGTTAGGCCCTGCATTTTCTCGCTCTAATTTCTCAGTCTGACGGTGGACGGGGACGCCGATTTGTTGGAGACTTTTAATCAAGCAATCACTGATTAAACGATATGAATCAGATAGGTTCTGGGGGATGCCATCCGTACCATGCGGTACGATGAGCGTGTATGTCACGTCCCACCCGTGAATGACGATGCCGCCACCAGTCATCCGGCGAACAATCTCAATGTTGCGTGAAGCACAAGCCTCAACATCCACTTCGGCGGAAATCTGTTGAAAGTAACCGAAACTAAAAGCTGATTGTGACCAACCGTAAAACCGCAGTGTGGGTTGAGGGCTAGATTTTTGCTGACGAAGAATTGTCTCGTCAATTGCCATGTTCATGGCAGCACAATGTTTTCCTGTGTTCAAAAGTCTCCAAATGGATGTCATAATGCATCAAACGTGAAGGAAAGAAAATTCGGGAAATTATTTAGAAATTGAGGCAGAAGAAATTCTTTGATGAATTGACGGAGCACTGGCCCAACTCATTAATTTTGTAATGGCTTCAGTTCAATGGGTGTTTCAGTCAATTCGACAGGTTCTTGACAGCATTCACAATCTTCTGGCGCGAAAGCTCGGATTGCACACGTAACGCAGTAATAGTAAAGTTCGTGAATGGTACCGTCATGAACCGAGTAAAGGCTAATCGCCTCCAGAATCTGCGTTTGCGGGAAAGTTCGTCCTTTGATAATCAGTTCTTTTTCGTGCAGGCGTTTATCAACGAACAATGCCTCCGACATGTTCGTACGAAGGAGGGTATAAAACACGCCATTTTTCGTTTTGAAGCCATACAAGTGTTCATGATTCGTAGAGAGGTCGGCATCATACAATTTGTGCATCTCCTCTGCCAGACAGATCACCCGCCCACGTACTTGGATTTCTTGCGCTTCTTGATCGCTCGTCGTTTCGGAATTTTGGCGTTGTGAATTGGCGACAGAGATGACTACGGAAATCAAAATTAGATTGCCCAGCCAGAGTTTGTAAGCCATGGCCCTTTTCCTTTCGTCACTTTACTTCGTGGCATAGTCCCTCCCTTGTTTATAAATCCCTGTCTTGTCTATTTGATCGGATTATGCTATACTTTTCCAAAAATAGATTGGGAGGCTCGAATGAAGGTCAATTGGATGTATTTTAGAAAGAGTTGAACCTCTTGCCGGAAAGCGCAAGAGGTTCTTGACGCACAGGACATGCAGGTGGAAAGTCGTACAGATGCTCGCAAGGAGAAATTAGATTCAACAGCAACATGGCAACTCATCCAAAATGCGAAGGCTATCTATGTGGCCAAAGGCAAGAAAATCGAAATTTTAAACCCGCACGCAGATTCACAGGAAACCATCCTCAAGGCAGTGATGGGACGTAGTGGCAATCTACGGGCACCTACCGTTCGTGTTGAGGACAACTTTTTCGTTGGATTCAATTCAGATTTATATGGAAATATAATGGCACACTAATGGGTTGCTCCCTTGGCTTGCTGTCACACTTCAAAAAGTCTCATGTATCCTTCAAACGTCTCGGCACGGCGGATCTGAATTAAGCGATCGCCATCGACAAGATATTCCGGTGGACGCATTTTCAAGTTGTAATTTGAGCTCATCGCGTAGCAGTACGCACCTGCATCGTAAACAATGAGTCCGGCACCTTCGTGAGGGGTTGGCAACGGACGGTCTTTTCCAAGAAAGTCTGCCGATTCACAGACGGGGCCAACGACATCATAGGTTTTGACTTCGCCATCAACAGGCTCGATAAAGTCGATGTGCTGATAGGTGTCGTATAAACTGGGTCGAATCAACTCTGCCATGCTGCCATCGATCACGATGAAATGCTTATTACCGTTGGTTTTCACGCCAGTGACACGATTGACGAATACCGCTGCATTTCCAATAATTGATCGCCCCGGCTCGATGATCAATTCAACATCATCGGGCAACACGTCTCCAATCGAATCGATGAGATGAGATGGCGTCGGAATATATTCACCGGTCTTCTCATAATCGATTCCCAACCCACCGCCGATATTCAGATATTTCAGGTCGAATCCTTCATTACGAATCGTCTCAATGAACTCCATCATCAAGACAGTTGCATCTCGAAAAATTCGTACTTTCTTGATGGTCGATCCCAGGTGACAGTGGACACCGATGAGGTCGAGTAATGGCTCTGTCTTAATTTGATCAAGGAACCATTTAAGCCTTTCATTGCGGATGCCAAACTTGGAATTCTTAATCCCTGTTGAGACGTAAGGGTGCACCTCGGGGTCTACGTCAGGGTTAATCCGAATGAGTACATCAGCAACTTTGCCAACTTCTTTTGCGGCTTGTTGAATATGCTCCAGATCGAATTCGCTGTCGATGTTAATCATCACGCCGTGTTGTACTGCAAGGATCAGCTCCCCTAATGTTTTTCCGTTTCCGTTTAGTACCGCGCGTTTTAGATCGAACCCCGCTGCTAATGCCATCCTGAGTTCATTTCCACTCACCAATACGGCGCCGCTTCCCAACTCACGGAGATGCTTGAGAATCGTCAAGTTGTTGTTCGCTTTAATGGCGTAGCCAATAATTGATTCGATTCCTTCGAGTGCTGATTCATACGCCTTGTAATTGGATGTAATCTGATCGAGGCTGTAAAGATAGAATGGACTCTCCGGAACCTGTTCCTGAATATCTTTGATTTTTAATTCTTCGCAGTAGAGATAACCATCTTTAAAGTGAAAGCTCATATCTGTTGAATCGTCTCCTTGAATTCTCCTGTGTGTACGTGATGTGGCTGTGAATGCCCCGTGAAACCCGAAATACAATTTGTGAAACATGAGCGGAATAAGCCGGAAATTCTCACGGTCCTATAATGATCGGATACAGCAACTTCCCACAGATGCCACACGAGTCATTTTTGCCCTTCTCTGATATTTTGAACAGTTGATTGGGAAAAATAATATCATCCAGACCGCGCGAAAGCTAGGAGTTTAATACCCTCGCTGTATCAGAATCCCTGTTGACATGTTACCTTCTGAAAAGTATAATTGGTTGAGAATTATCGGGACGCATACACAAAATGAGAGGTTGAGATAAATGCCTATTCAATATGAAACCCCACGTCAACTTCGTTACATACTTGAAACGGAGATCTATCGTCTAAAAGACGCCTATCAAATCGAAACCGATGCCGTTGCAAAACTGGCGGAGGAATTGTCCCAAGCGTTGTTTAACGCAACAGGACTGCACGAAGGGGCAAGCCAGGTGGAAAATCATTACCAGTATCTGGAGCCAAAACCCTACAAAAAAACGAAACAGCTTGGAATCAAAGGGCGGAATATGACGGTCTGGAATCTAGTTGGGACAATGCGCACAGAAGGCTTCACGATTGAGGAAGTGGCTGAGGATTTTCGGCTCCCTGTTGAAGCAGTCGCCGAGGCGTTAGACTACTATTACAAGAACAGAGAGATGATTGAAGCTGAAAATGAGCAAATTGGTCGCCAACTGGGATTAATCAAGGATTAGAATTTTGAAAATTTATCTCGACGAGTGTGCGGATAGTAACTTGTTGGCACATTTTCTACAACAAGCTGGCCACATTGTGCAAACTCCCAGAGGAGCAAACAAAATGAAGGCAGACGATTCCGTGCATCTGGACTATGCCGCACAGAATAAGTATGCACTGCTGACGTTCAATCCAGACGATTTTCGTGACCTTCACGATCAATGGCAACAGCAGAATCGCTCACATTCAGGCATTCTGCTCGTCTACCGAGATAACGATGTCACACGAGATATGCGCTACGGAGATATGGTTCGCGCTATCGATCGGCTACTCGCTTCCGGCTTGTCGATAGTTGATCAAGTTCATATTCTCAATCAATGGCGTTGATCGAAATAGCTTAATACTCTCGTTTATGCCAATCCTCCTCCCAGAGATTAAACGAACCTTCACGATACGGATGTTCAGCGATAAGGTCTTCGTTGAGCGTCATGCCGAGACCAGGACCGTTAGGTAAACCGAAATAGCCATCAATGACTTCGGGACAGCCAGTTGCTGCCTCCTTCACCCACGCCTCCGAAAAATCGTTGAAGTGCTCTTGGATCTTAAAGTTAGGGGTAGAGGCAGAGAAGTGTAGCGCGGTCGCCGTAGATACAGGCCCGCCCACATTGTGCGGGGCAATCAGCATATAACACATATCTCCGATGGCGGCAATCTTCTTTGTTTCCAGCAGACCGCCGGTTTGGGTGATGTCTGGTTGGAGGATATCGGCGGCCTGAAGGTTGATCAGTTCGCGATACTCATATTTATTATGGAGACGTTCGCCGGTGGCAATCGGGATATTAATCTTCTCC
>JADFGN010000065.1 GCA_022567695.1 Candidatus Poribacteria bacterium
AGAAAATGCCAGAAGGTTACGCAACCGAGGTCAAAGAAGATGGCAGTGGATTGTCTGTGGGTCAGAAACAACTCGTTGCTTTTGCGCGTGCGTTGGCTTCCGACCCGGACATCCTGATTCTTGACGAAGCGACGTCGAGTGTAGATACCGAAACTGAACTCCTGATCCAAGACGCGCTTGCTCGCCTCATGGCAAATCGGACTTCGATCGTCATTGCCCATCGGCTATCGACGATTCAGAACGCTGATAAAATTATCGTGATGCACCGAGGACATATCCGGGAGATGGGTTCACATAACGAACTTCTACAAAAACGGGGAATTTATTATCGGCTGTACCAGCTTCAGTACAAAGGGCAGGAAGTGGGTTGATAACCCCCATTCTTTTCACGACCAAAGCCTTTGTACGTCAAGGATCAAACCGGGGAGGACCGGATCGCCTGAAAGGGTTTCAGGATTCTCTAGGCAATGGACTTCGGCGTCCGGCTGGTAGATATAGATTTTCTTCTCATCGGGGTCAATTAGCCAGCCAAGTTGGGCACCGTTGGCGATGTATTCTTGCATTTTCGCCTGTAGGGTGCCCAAAGCGTCTGACCGCGAGCGAAGTTCGACGACAAAATCCGGACAGAGTGGAGGGAATTTCTCCTGTTCCTCTTCCGTAAGTGCTTCCCAACGAGAGCGTTTGACCCAGGCGAGATCTGGCGAACGTTTCGCGCCGTTCGGAAGCGTGAATCCTGTTGATGAATCAAAACCGATTCCTGTACCCTCCGCTTCGATCCAAGGGCCAAAAAGCCCAGTGAGGGTGAAATTTCGCTTTCCAGTCCGTCCGCCAGTCGGTGGCATAATAATCAGATCTCCTTCGCTTGTGCGTTCAATGCGCCAGTCCGGATTCAACCGGCAAAACTCAAAAAATTCATGGTCGTTTATCTTCTGCATGACGGAGCCAAAGTGCAGAATGAGTGGCTGAGGTTCAGTTAAAATTGATTCTGTGCTCATGATGTGATTGTCCTCCTATAAAAATCGGTGGCAACCGTTCAAGGCTCCCGCCGACCTGTGAGACTTTAACGAACTAGCACACGATGATAGCGTTTCTTTCCGTAACGAAGCAGGAGTGTATCATCGTCCAAAAAACCGCTGTCCACTATCGTTTTAAAGTCCCTCACCTGCTGTTCATTGATGTATGCACCGCCCTGTTGAATTAGGCGTCTGGCTTCACTTCTTGAGGTTGTCAAACCGACTTCGTGGAACAGGACTGTGATGGGAATACCTTCAGCAAATCGATCGGGTTTAATAATCGATGTTGGAATAGCGGACAGATCGTCACTCTGGCCCCCAAAGGCAGCGCGAGACGTCGCGCGAGCAGTTTCAGCTTCGTCCTTCCCATGCGCCAGCTTAGTGACTTCGTAGGCAAGCACCTCTTTCGCCTTCCGAAGTTCAGCATCCCTCAACCTCCCTAAGCGCTGCACCTCATCCATCGGAAGAAAGGTGAAATATGCCAAAAATCGTTCCACATCACGGTCATCGGTGTTAATCCAGTATTGGTAAAATTCGTAGGGCGATGTTCGACTCGCATCAAGCCAGACGGCTCCACTCGCCGTCTTCCCCATCTTTGCACCGCTGGCGGTGGTCAAAAGTGGAAATGTCAGCGCATGTACCGTTTTCCTGTTTATGCGGCGAATTAGGTCTACGCCGGCAAGGATGTTACCCCACTGATCGTCTCCTCCCAATTGGAGAGCGCAACCATATTGCTGAAAAAGGTGAAGAAAATCGTAAGCCTGGAGAAGTTGGTAATTGAATTCGATAAACGAAAGTCCTTCCTCGCGCTCAAGTCTTTGTCGGTATGCTTCTGCTCTGATCATTTCGTTCACTCGAAAGTGCTGCCCAATATCACGAAGAAACTCAATGTAGTTCAGAGAAAGAAGCCAATCGGCATTGTTTAAAAATATGCCATGTCCATCGCTGAAGTCCAAATACCGTTTCAGTTGTCCGAGAATTCCAATGCCATTAGCGTCAATGGTTTCACGCGACATCAATTGGCGCATTTCGGTTCTTCCGCTTGGATCACCGATCATCGTTGTCCCGCCTCCGACGATGGCAACTGGTCGATGGCCTGCCCGTTGGAGGTGCGCCATTGCCATAATGGGCACGAGACTACCTGCATGGAGGCTATCGGCTGTCGGATCAAATCCCACGTAATAGGCAATCTTACCTTCGGACAATAATTGTGACACAGCCTCCTGGTTGGTACATTGCTGAACAAAACCTCGTTCTTGCAGGATTTCAAAGACGTTCTCCATTTTTACTATTCCTCACTTTGCAAAATGCTGTGCTTGATGTTGAAATTGTGTATCTTATACTATTTCACGGAATAAATGTCCGGTTCTGTCATTCTGAGAGAAGCGAAGAATCTAGATCTTTCGCTTCTCTCAGGCCTGTCCTCGAGCGGAGCGAAGGAATGACATTTCAAAGGTGAAACAGTATTTCTTAATAAACATGCCAACTCGAGCTGCGACAGCAGGAAGATTAAACCAGTCCCAAAATTTGATCAGCAAATAAAAAGCCCACCACCGAATTCTTGTTTCGATGATGGGCTATAATGAGTGCTGAATGATGTTAAATTTCTGGAATTACTTCACGAGCTTCGCCAGCCCACCATCACCATGTAAATACAGCGCAGGCACAAAAAGCACTGATGTATAATAATAGAGATAGGTGATGGTCGGTAGCTGGAATGTTTGCATGATTAGATACGATTCGTAAAAAAATAATTAAGATAAGCTCCAAACAGATTGGCTTATTCTAACAAACATATTTATAAAATGTCAAGAGAAATCTTCTTCGTCAAATTGGACAAAGTGTTTGAGTCACCCTAAATTCAGTTTGACAAATTCCTCGATAAGACATATCATAATCCCAGATGACTGATGCGTAAAACGTGAAACGTAAAGAATCGGTGAGTGACGTTTTACGCTTTACCAGTCGCTCGGCGAGGTGGTTGCACCGAAGGCGGGAAATCTTCTCACGGGTTATGTGATAGTACACCATCCCCTATTTTCCGGCTGTTTTTCTTTTAATCATGGTAACGGTTGTTCCTTTTTCACCGCTCTGGACATTGACCGTATCCATTATATTTCGGATAATCTCTATTCCCCAACCCCGTTTCTTGAGGGCATTACCAAAGGTCGTTTTCGAGGGGGTAACCTGATTTGATCCAAAACCAACGCCGCAATCTCTGATTTCGAGTTCTAACTCATCATTCCTCATAATGAAGTTGATAAAGACCTTATTATCCCTGCTTTTACTGTGTTCAAAGGCGTTGATGCACGTTTCAATAATCGCGAATTGAATCTCGTCAATTTGGTTTTCGTCAAAGTCCATAAGCCCAGCAAGACAGGAGGCAGTTTGTGCCGCTGTAAGTTCCATATTCGGATACATCGGGATAATCAATTTCACTTCGCGCTTGGCTTGATTTAGCACTGTTGTCAACCTCCTTCGCTGGTAGCCGCGATAATCGGGAGAAGGATCTCCCTCCCACACGTCTACTCCTCAGAATTTATGTCACAGCGCAGTGCAGTAGCCACTCATAAAAAATAAACGACGTAAATCATCACTCTGATTACTATTAGACCGTTAGGCAAAATCCATGCCGATTGAAGCGAAAAAGAAAGAGAGTTGAGGTATATCAAATGGTCGAAAAATCAAAACAGATCGGAAGCGCAACAAAAGCCATCCACGCTGGCGAGGAATCGCTTCCCAAAACAGGGCCTCTCGCTCCACCAATTCACCAAAACAGCACGTTTCGATTTGCCACAGCAGAGGAGTGTGTTTCCGCGTTCACAGATGAAGATACCGGCTACGTTTATACGCGCTGGGGAAATCCCACTCAATCGGTATTAGAGCGAAAAATTGCGGTATTGGAAGGCGGGGAAGCAGCACTGGCAACAGCATCGGGAATGGCAGCAGTAAGTACCGCTCTGCTGACCATCCTTGAGCACGGCGATCACGTCGTAGCGATGGATTCGCTTTATTCAGCTTCACATAATTTTCTCGACAAAGAACTCCAGCGCCTGGGAATCGAGACAACGTTTGTAGACGCAACCCATGTGAATCATATTGAGCGTGCAATTCAACCGAATACGAAAGCTATCTACATTGAAAGTCCCGCCAATCCGACGTTAAAACTTGTTGACATTGCTGCGTGCGCGGAGGTCGCCAAAGCGCACAACATCACATCAATCATTGATAACACCTTTGCAACACCGTGCGGGCAACAGCCAATTGCACTGGGAATCGATGTTGTTCTCCATAGTATGACCAAATACCTCAGTGGAAACGGTACGGTCATTGCCGGAATCATCGTTGGTTCGGCAGAATTCGTTGGCGAGTCAAAGAAACGGGTCTTGCGAAATTTTGGCGGCGTGATCAGTCCATTCAACGCATGGCTTACTCTCCACGGAGTCGCGACGCTGCCGTTACGTCTTGAACGGCACAGCGCGAATGCTTACCAAATTGCGGTGTTTCTGGAAGCACGTCAAGAAATTGAATGGGTACGTTACCCTGGGTTGCCCAGTCACCCGCAGCATGACCTCGCCAAACGCCAGATGGATGCTTTCGGTGGGATGATTGCTTTTGAATTGAAAGGTGGGGTAAAAGCGGGAGAACGGCTTGTGAATCGGATTGAGATCTGCTCTCTGGCAGTGAGTTTAGGTGATGTTCGCACATTAATTTGTCACCCGGCTTCTACCACACATTCTCAGGTATCTCCTGAAGTCCGGAGACATGTCGGCATTACGGATGGGTTGGTGCGGCTTTCCGTTGGTTTGGAGGACGCTGAAGATATTATCGCAGACCTCGATCAGGCATTGAGTAGAGCGAGTTGCTAGCCCGTTCATTACCAGCAAGCAGCCAGCTCTACATCAAGGTATCTATAACCTACCGGTTTGCGATTTTTCCTGCAGTTTCTGAAGATAGTTTTCGTTAACACTATTCGATCGATGCCCCGGGTAGTTGTGGGGGTCAGGGAAATTCTTAAGTAGTTTCTGATACTCCTCTATAGCACTCATAATCTCGCCTTTTTCTTCATAGATGTTGCCAATTTCATATTGAGCCGAGCGGCGCGGATCATAGTCAAAAGTGGCGTTATCAGCAACCTTCCGATAAGCCTCAATTGCCCCTTCTGTATCACTGTTGCGGTAGTAAATCTGAGCGACATAGAATTGGTAATTGGTGGAATTTGAGTTTCGAGGGTAATTGTTAATTGCCTCTTCAATCTGAGCGATGGCATCGTTGTATTTTTCCGCTCTCTCATAAGCTCGTCCGACGTAAAAGTGAGCATCCTCTGCCACTTTTGTATTGGGATATCTATCGATCACCTGTTGATATCCTTCACTCGCCTTCTCATAGTCTCCTCTGGCAAAAAAGGTTTGGGCGATTCCCAACTGCGCAAGCGGAGCTAACTCTGGATGCCCGGAGTCGACAACGTTTTGGAATTCGATGCGAGCTTTTTCGTATTCCTGTTTTTCAAAAAAGATATTCCCTGTGTTATACACAATGCTGTGGATAAGTTCGTTATCCCTGAATTCCTCCCTAAGTTCATCAAACGCCTCAAGTGCGCGGCTCCAATTGCCCTTTCCATAATAACACATCGCCTTGCTAAATCGAGACTCCTTGGCAAGCAAGCTGCCGCGATAGTCTTGAGTTAACTGATCAAAAAGCACAAAAGCACGGTCATAGTAAGCGTCAGCAGATTCCGGCGTCAACCCTTGTTTTTTTTCTTCGGCGATTCGGTATTGAGCAACCGCAATCGTGTACAATGCTTCATCTGCCCACTCGCTATCCGGGTAGTTGTTAATGAGTCGCCGAAACAGGGCGAATTGCTCTTCTTCGTAACGTGCAATCCGAGACGCCAATTGGTAGATTGCATCATCTGCCCAAGGACTATCCGGGTACTTCTCAAAGGTTTTCCGGTATAATGCCCTCACTTTGCGAAGACGCTTGTCATCAGGTTCATCAAGAGTCACAGGCGGATTATCTGCATCTTGAGCTTTGAGCCACGCCTTCTCTGCCCTTTCATAGTACCGTTCATAATCTTCGTCTGAGTTCATCGATTTACCCATCCAAAAACCAATGGCAAAAGCTACCACCACAAAAAATTCTGCGACCATCCATTTCTTCATATTTTAATCTCCTGCGCTAAGTGTGATTCAATAAAAGGCTAGAATCAATGAGACAATCGAATTTTATCATCTTTACCAAAAGGTGTCAAGCATTGATTAGAACTGTAGATTCCCGGAAGTTTAACCTTCGCAAGGTGCGTGAGGTCTTCCCTCCCACCCGCAGGGTTCTTGACCGAAAACACAGATTATGAGAATAAGGAGTTGTCGTGCGACGAGCTTTCTTTTTCGTCTCTCAACCTGAAGAAACGCAATCTTAACAGACAGTGTCAGTTGAAGCGTGACGAAAAAAAGACATCCATAAAACCTTCTCATTGTCTTTCCCCGTTGTAAAAATATCGTCAAAACCTTCGTGTATGACTCGATTTCCATTCGACATGAGATGAACTACACAGACCGTATTTTCCGACTCGAATTGCCCTCTTCAGTGCGTCTGAAAACGCATTGATGAACAGTTCTGTTCGTTTTGACGATTGGACATAATGGTACGCATTCCCTCTGCTAGAAAACTCGCGTATCCCAGAATCAGACGATGAAAGATTATGCAATGAACACGCCAAAGCGAAGACAAGCCTATTTCAGAAAACTCATGAAAAAATGCCTTCTTTGGTAAGATTGCGACGCTTTTCCTCCCAGAACTCTGGTGATATAACAAGATGAGACGCAAAACCAAAATGCACATGGAGAGCACAGGTTTTGGGAATGAGCATGACACAACTCGTGGGGTTAATGACAGAATCAAGTGACTTTTGCAGACTTGTACTGGCTTAGAATCCATGTTGCAAAAACAATCAATTTCATGTTATTCTAACATAAACTCCGACTAAAGAATTATCGATGATAAATTTCTGGTCAAAATACGAATCTTCCAAAACCTTCGATGGATTTACCTGTTCAGGAGATCATATGTCTCCGGATCGATGAATACAGGAAACTTCCTTTGGTTAATATAAATCTCACAAAAAATAGAAATCCCAAATTTTTACACAGAGTACTTTATGCGATTGGAATCAGCGGAATTACTTTAACAAGCTACGCGACTTTAATTGCCCCTCAATGGATTGAAATTACCGAGCACGACATCTCGATTGATAACCTACCTTCATCTTTTCACGGGTTCAGCATTGTTCAATTAACCGATCTCCATCATAGTTCAATTGTCACGCTCGACTATTTAAAGGCTTGCTTATGGAAAGCGGTTCGTTTGCAACCTGACTTGGTTATGCTCACCGGTGATTATATCACGCGCCACGAAAAGTACGCAGCGCCTTTGGCACAGGCAATCCAGGAGATTATCATTGATGCGGGCATCCCTGTATATGCAGTGCTTGGCAATCATGACCACTGGAATGACCTATCTGAAACCAGCGGGGAGCAGTTGGGCAATCGCTGGGGAGGGGATGGAGAGACGGTATTCAATGCGCTGACGCACGCTGGTATTCGGGTCTTGATGAACGAATCCGTGGTTCTGCAAAGGAGCGACGATCGATTATGGCTTATCGGTTGCGATGACTTTCTGTCGGGAGGCTTCGACTTGGATAAAGCTTTAAAATATGTTCCCATGTCTTGTAATGAACCGCGCCTTCTTTTAATGCACAATCCCTATCCAATAGAGTCAATCGCTCATCATGGATTAGACTTAGTCCTGTCCGGGCACACACACGGTTTGCAGGTTTCGCTGCCGTTTGTTCCCCCCAAGATCGGACGTAAATATCTCGCCGGGCTTTTTCATGTGGGTCAATCAAGGCTCTATGTCTGTCGTGGACTCGGCGTGATTGGTGTTCCTCTCCGATTTATGACGCGGCCTGAGATTGCCTACTTCCGACTTGTGCCTTCTCCGGCTTAAGGGATAATATCAATTACCAGGAGAAAGATTATGGCAACTCACCACTTTCAACCCACTGTATATCATACAGTAATTGGAGCACATGAACCTGTGCTCCACATTAAAAGCGGTGATACCGTTATCACTACAACTGTGGATAATGCAGGGCGGGATGCTACCGATCAGCAAGTTACACCGGGAGGCAATCCGCAAACTGGACCGTTTTTTATCGAAAACGCGGAGCCAGGGGATACGTTGGCTGTCCACTTTGATCGCATTGTACCCAATCGGAAGATCGGCAGGACAGCAACGGTAGTCTCTCCAAACGTCCTCGAGCCACACTACGTTGCGTCACAGATGCCGAAGGGCGGTGGCGCAGAGTGGGAAATCGATGTAGAAAAATGGACGGCGACATTGATTTCACCAGATACCCAGTTGGGAAATCTTGCCCTTCCGCTTGAGCCGATGGTCGGGTGTTTCGGCGTGGCACCACCACGAGGGCAAGCAATTTCTACAGCGACATCGTCCACGCATGGTGGAAACATGGACTATCGCGGCTTTGCCGAAGGTGTCACGGTCTATTTCCCCGTCTTTGTGCCTGGCGCGCTCTTCCATCTCGGTGATGGACATGCCGTGCAGGGCGACGGCGAGATAGTCGGCACGGGAATCGAAATCTCCTTTGATGTGCAGTTTACTGTCAACTTGATTAAAAAGAAGGGGATCGGTTGGCCCCGTGCGGAAAACGACGACTATATTCTGGCAGCAGGCAATGCTCGTCCCTTGGATCAGGCTGTACAACATGCAACGACAGAGCTAATCCGTTGGCTTGAGGAATTGGGACTCGAAAAAAAAGCGGCTCACATCTTGCTCGGTCAGTGTGTGGAGTACGATGTCGGCAATGTGTTTGATCCGGCGTACACAATGATTTGTAAAGTTAAAAAGAGCATTTTGCAAAATATTGGTGTGTGGCCTCCGGCTTCCTAAAGATGTGGCGATACGCTAACCCCCAACCAGTAGTGACGACTTGAGTCGTTCCGGCCAGCTATCAATGACTAAAGTCGTTACTACGAGCCAAGAATGTCTATGGTGGCTGAACGGTTACTGATGTCAAATAGACGACTGATAATTTCCATGCAAGAAAATTCGCCGATACACTCGTGATTCAGATGCAGAGCTCAGATTACTATCAAACATTAGAAATAGATCGGCAGGCAACTGCCGGAGAAATCAGACAAGCATTTCGTCGGCTTGCGAAGCGATATCACCCGGACAAAAACCCACGGCGAGAGAAATCTGTCGAGCAGAGATTTTACCAAATTTGTTTTGCCTACGAAACACTTCGGGATTCTCAACAAAAATTTAGGTACGATCTGACACTGAGGGTGGCGAAAAGAGAACAGAATCTGTACGATGTCTACCTTGAAAGGCTCAGAAAAACACAGCAGATTCGCGAGAAATATGAGTTGATGTTTCATGAGTTACTGAATCGAAATCATGAGGCGGGCATTCGAACTTATGAACAGTTACAACGTAGCAATCGCAAGTTTTGTATCGACGATTTTTTAAGCTATGAAGATAGCCGGGACTGTGAATTCCTCATCGCTGAAGCGTATCAAATCCGTGGGAATTATCAAATGGCGATGCGAATTTATGAATCGCTGCTCTTGTACGAAAAGCACCGTCCGGTTTTTCACCATTTTACCGAGGAAATCAAAGAACAGTTGAAAAAGATTTATTTCCGCTATTTAGTTCAGCCGGGAAGCCTTGAGGATATTCCTACCAATTTGGAAAAGATTCGCATGTTAAATCTATCGAAACGTGAAACCGCGTGGATTTATAAAAAACTGTCGGAATTCTATCTTGAAATTCACTGGATTGGGAAAGCAAAGGAAATGTTGCAAATGGCTTTTGAACTCCACCCGCACCTGACAGGTGCAAAAAAGATCTGTCAAAAATTAGGTTTGGAATACTTATCACTGGAAATTACTGACTTATCACCTCAAAATGGGAAAACTAAAAATCGAGTCCCATATAGTGAAGGCGCAACCAGAGCGTGTTGCCGTTCTTCAGGCTTGTGAATTCTTTATTTGATAGGCGAAAGCAGGAACACAAGATCAGAAAGATTTTGGAAGGTTCTAACTCTTTTCTGATCTCTTTTTTTTTCTAAACGTGCTACAATGTTGACCGTTGGGAATTATTTGCCAAAACTAGAAAATGAAGTTCGGAGTATACAAACCATGACTGAACACAATAATGAAGAAATCCTCGTTTATATTGGCACCTACACTCAAGGCGAGAGTGAAGGGATTTACGTTTACCGCATGGAGAAATCCTCCGGTGCTCTAGAATTTGCCAGCGTGGCGAAGGGAGTGGAGAATCCCTCGTTTTTGGACATTCACCCCCAACACCGCTATCTCTACGCGGTTAACGAAGTTGGGGAGTTTGCTGGTGAATCGAGCGGTGCGGTGAGTGCTTTTTCCATTGATGAGAATACTGGAGAGTTAACGTTCTTAAATCAACAACCGTCCGGTGGAGCCGCGCCATGCCACCTGAGTATTGATCAGACGGGGCAGTTTGTTCTCGTGGCAAATTACGGCGGAGGGAGTGTCGCCAGCCTTCCCATACAGGACGATGGAAAGCTGGGGGAGGCAACAGATTTCATTCAGCACCAAGGTTCCAGTGTGAATCCTAGACGGCAAAAGGAGCCTCATGCCCATTCAATCACGATCGATTTAGCCAATCGTTACGCTTTTGCCCCAGACCTGGGACTCGATAAAATTCTGATTTACAAGCTCGATTTGACCCAAGGCAAGCTGATACCCAATGACGAACCTTGGGCTCAAGTAAAGGCTGGAGCTGGACCGCGCCATTTTGACTTCCATCCCAGCAGAAAATATGCTTACGTCATCAATGAACTTGACTCTACATTGATCGCATTTACTTATGATGAAACGCACGGCACGCTTGAGGAGATAGAAACGGTTTCTACGCTTCCCGAAGATTTTTCAGGAACAAGCCATTGCGCCGATTTACACGTTCATCCCTCTGGGAAGTTTGTCTACGGTTCCAATCGCGGTCATGACAGCATCGTGATTTTCGCGATTGATGAAGGGACGGGCAAACTGACTTATGTTGGTCATGAGTCAACACAGGGCAAAACGCCGCGCAACTTTGGCATCGATCCGACGGGGACTTTTTTGTTGGCGGCCAATCAATCAACTGACAACATCGTTACATTTCGCATTGATCAGCAGACGGGCGAGCTCATGTCAACAGGTCATGTGGCAGAAGTACCCACGCCAGTCTGTTTGAAAATGCTCCCGATTTCTTCATAAATTTCCGTGACGTTCAAGGCTTTAGGTTTTTCATTCTTTGATATGCCTAAAGCCTCGACGAATCAGCGGCTACATCAATCATCTCCTATGTTGCGGAGTCCCGCCCAATCCCTCCACATATCCTCACAAGGCAGTTCTTCCATCGTTTGTTCTAGGTCTTTCTTTCGGAAATCGTAAAGCACTGCCTGTCGGATTTGTTGGGAGTGGTTGTGTCCGGCGGCGTGCCCGATGCGGTGATGCCAGAAGACAATATCCCCCGGTCCACCATGACACTCAACATAGGGTTGTTGGTTGACGAATTCCCGATCCTTGTCATACTGATCGGTCGGTTCGGTCCTGTATTGCGAGCGAAAATCGTAATAAAATCTACGGTGGCTTTTAGGCCAGACCGTAAATCCGCCCCCTCTGGGAGGGACGTAATCGATATATCCGACAACGCCGAGGTGAAAAGGATGTCCATCAACATGGCACGTGGTCGATCTGTGTGGTACGTCTCCGTATGGTAAGGTACAGTAAATTCCCCGAATCCGTTCCGGCTTTATTAACGTCCCTTCGCCGAGAAACTGTTCTGCCATTCCCCATACATTGGGGTCCGTGGCAAGCAATTGTACCATCCACGATTCACCGCCGGGTTCACGGAAATTCCATCGAAATCCCTTCCGTCGATTCTGGGAATCTTCATTTTCCTCTTCTTCCTTGAAAGGACCAACCCAGCTATCAGGCTCATCCCGTTTCTGAGATGGGGCGGCTCCTTCCCACAATCGATCTCTTGCCCGAGCCATCAGATCCGCATCCAGAACACTACGTTTTACCAAGTAGCCTTCCCGCTTGAAAAACATAAGTTCTTCCTTGGAAAGTCTAATCATAAATTGGCCTCCTCAAAATCGTGTGTGCGATGTGCCACCCGGACAACTGCCTGATAAATCTTGGCAGACAGAATCGGCGACGTGCTTTAATAGAGATCGCCTCGACCTATTGGTGCATTTAGGCGAGGCGATCTTGCCCTATAGGATTACCAAAAATGAAGGTGAACTTAGGGTGGTAACACAACTCATCCTACAAGGTGTTGTTCCTATTTTTTATCGTCATCAACCACTTCATAATCAGCGTCAATGACTTCCTCCGTTTCTCCCACACCAGATTCATCGGTGGGGGCACTTCGAGGTGGTGGCTCGGTTGGTGCTTCCTCTCCGGCATCAGCCGTCTGTTTATAAAGTTCAGACGATACCTGATGCCAAACCTGAGTCAGATCATCAGTGGTGGACTTGATTTCTTCCATGTTGTCGCCCTTCAAGGCTTCCTTGACCCGCTCAACAGCACCCTCGACTTTGTTCTTCATTGTGGCATCGACCTTGTCACTAAATTCATTGAGATTCTTCTCCGTTTCATAGACGAGGGAATCTGCGCGGTGACGGGTTTCAAACTCTTCACGTTTTGTCGCATCCTCGGCGGCATGCGCTTCGGCGTCTTTGACCATCTGATCGATTTCCGCCTCCGACAAGCCAGATGATGCCGTAATGGTAATATGCTGTTCCTTGCCCGTTGCCGTATCTTTTGCGGACACTTTGAGGATGCCATTTGCGTCTATGTCGAACGAGACTTCAATCTGAGGAACATTTCGCATAGCAGGTGGGATACCGTCCAAACGGAAACGACCGATTGTCTTGTTGTAGGCCGCTTGTTCCCGTTCCCCCTGTAACACGTGTACATCCACAGACATTTGATTATCTTCCGCTGTGGTAAAGGTCTGCGATTTCTTCGTGGGGATGGTTGTATTCCGTTCAATCAGCTTGGTGGACATACCTCCCAACGTTTCGATTCCCAGAGACAGCGGCGATACGTCAAGCAGCAAGATGTCTTTAACCCCTTCATCGCCGGAGAGGATTCCACCCTGAATAGCGGCACCGACTGCAACCACTTCGTCTGGATTGACACCTTTATGTGGCTCTCTGCCAAAAAGGTTCTTCACTGCTTCCTGAACTTTCGGCATTCGTGTCTGTCCGCCAACTAGGAGAATTTCCTCAATGTCTTCAGCGGATAGATCTGCATCCGCGAGCGCCTTCCGGCACGGCTCTAACGTCCGTTCCACAAGGTCGTCCGTCAGTTGTTCTAGCTTTGCACGGGTCAGCGTCAGATTCAGGTGCTTGGGGCCACTTGCATCTGCAGTGATAAATGGGAGATTGATTTCTGTCTGCAATGTTGTTGAAAGTTCACATTTGGCTTTCTCCGCCGCTTCTTTCAACCGCTGTAATGCCATCGTGTCTTTGCGTAAATCAATTCCTTGATCGCGCTGAAATTCTTCCGCAATCCAATCGATGACCTCCTGATCGAAGTCATCGCCACCAAGGTGTGTATCTCCGTTGGTACTTTTCACTTCAAATACGCCCTCGCCGATCTCTAAGATCGAGATGTCAAACGTTCCGCCGCCCAAGTCGTAAACAGCAATTTTTCGATCTGACTCGTTCTGCAGCCCATAAGCGAGCGACGCGGCTGTCGGTTCGTTGATAATACGAAGCACCTCTAACCCGGAAATTCGCCCCGCGTCTTTCGTGGCTTGGCGTTGCGAGTCGTTAAAATAGGCAGGTACAGTAACAACAGCTTGGGTAACGCTCTCGCCAAGGTATGATTCTGCTGTCTCTTTCATCTTCTGGAGAATCATCGCGGAGATTTCGGGAGGCGAATAATCTTGCCCTTCAATCTTCACCGCTATATCTCCATTTTTCCCACTCACAGCTTCGTAGGGAACGCGCTTTATCTCCTCACTAACCTCACTGTGCTTTCTTCCCATGAACCGTTTAATGGAAGAAATCGTATTTTTTGGATTCGTAATTGCCTGTCTCTTTGCCACTTGACCGACAGGCCTTTCCCCCTCTTTGGTAAAGCCGACAACTGAAGGGGTTGTTCTTGTACCCTCGGCGTTTTCAATTACTTTGGGGTCGCCCCCTTCTAAAATCGCAACGCATGAGTTGGTTGTTCCTAAATCGATTCCAATAACTTTACTCATTTTTACATTCCTCCGCTATAGATATATCACCCCTACAGGGCGAAGACGAAATTTGTTCAAAAGAACTTGTGATTTCTTGCTGATCTGTTTATTTTTTCCGAATCCATCGGAAGAAGATTGATTTTTTAATTTGAATGACGTAAGAACTGGTTTCCGAACCAGAAGTCCACCGCTGCCTGAAATTTAACGCCTGGGCAACGAATTGCTGGAATTGACGTAAGTTGATAGGTTTGGGGATAAAAGTATATGCTCCGGCTTCAAAGACATCTAATCTGATGTTCTGTGACGGATTGCCACTCATGATGATAACAGGTACACTCGGCTGCATTGGCTTAATCTGCTGAAGGAGTTCCAATCCAGTTGTATCTGGAAGCTCATAATCCAAGATAGCCAGATCAATCGAATCACCTTGAATAATCTTTAGGGCTTCGTACCCGTTCTCTGCCGAGAATATTTCGTAACCAGCACGTTTTAATACTTCACCCAGTACCTCTAAAGAAGATACATCATCGTCAACAAGAAGAATGCGATATGTGTGTCTGACCATCGTATTTCTCCTTCTTCCTGTTGTTTCTACCTCACAGGCATTCACACCAGGTCTGGGAATTTTCGATTGGATTCGCCTACGGATTCCATTGCGCTACAGGCCTGTAGAGACATTAGTTGCACGCGCAGAAAGCAATATTTATGCCACCTTAGGAAGGGCTTGGAAGAGGGCAATCTTCTGGGTGCCAATGAATTCTGAAATGTCATATTGGCAGCATTGCCCCACTATTTGTCAATATGGCGCACAAGATTTCGATAACTACCGTGTAACCATAACGGCGCGGTTAGCCAACTTCACGACTGTTTCGGTCGTGCTTTGGAAAATCATCTCGTACAATCTACCGTGATGGCTTGCGCTTAAGGAGATTAAATCACAATCGTTCGCCGCAGCGGTATCCAGGATGTTGGCAACGGTAAACCCAAGCATCGTCATAAATTCAGCTTCGACATCGTGAAACTGCAAGTAATCTTTCATCTGCTGAATAATCTGAGCCGCTTTGATTTCGGTTTCTGCAAGAGCGAGACCGACCAAACTGGCTTCCGTTCGTTCCCCCAATTCGGTTGCCAATTCCAAGACATGGTCAGAATATCTATCATCACGATGAACGGCTAATATCTTCCGCAGAAGTGTGCAATCCTCATGCACAACAATAGCTGGCTTTGTCAGGTTAAAAAGTATATCGTCAATCTGATCATGTACCAACTTTAGCCCGTCTGTTTTAATGGATTTTGGGAGACCAATCACGACTAAATCGGCAGAACGCGCTTTTTGACAAATCATCTCTGTGCGCTTTCCAGTGATAGCCTCCGCATGGGCGTCCAGAAAATCATATTCGGCGAACTGCGCTTCCGTGTGTTCTAACACTCTGTTAGCAATATCCTCTTGTCCCAGATTTCCGCCGTCTTGGAAGAAGACACAGGATAGGTGAGCATCTAACAAGACAGCAAGATGCCCTGCATATTCAAACGCATTTTTTTCGTGTGGCATTTCACCAATTGCAACGAGAACATTTCTGATCATTTTTCTTTCCTCCCATCGATTTTGCCCACTCGCCTTTAGTACGTCGCGTAGATTTCTAGGGTTTCCTTCAACTTTGGATTGATTTGACAGTTTATCACATGGGCCCAAGTGTGTCAATTCCTTTTTCTTTTGCGGGTTTTAACTTCTGTTTTCGTGGAGCAGGCTGGGGAATTAACCGCGATAAAATCCCATGCTGGCAAACGTCACGACAGAGTTCATCTCTCGCTCCAATCCCTGAGCATAGCGCAGCAACTTCCCTGAAGTCGGTTGCAATGTCTCAAGCAGCGTGTATATTGGACAAACGCCATCTACGCGGCGTCGGTTTTCTGTTTGCCGAACCGTGTCTAAAAACGCCTCCACATCCACAGATTCGGCGGCATGCAGCATTTCCAAATCTTCTTCACGGAGACGTTCGAGCGCAACCGTGTTTAACGGAAATTGATCGCCAAATCGTCCGCCAATATGACTGAAATCGACACTGGCGAGAATACATACCGAACTTCCACTCTCATCAATCGCACGCTTCAAAGTCTCAATAAACCCTTGCACAGAAGGTTCATCGCGTGGATGTCTGCCAGAGGTGAGAAGTTCATCAAAAGACCCACAGATTATCGGCACGATTCGGAACGGCTTCTTCTCTCCTAAAAGGGCTTGGAGGAAAATCACTTGAAATTCAATGGAATGCTCGTTCTTGTGGAAGAACTCATCCTCAAGCAAATCCCACTGATAATACTGTGCAAGCAATCCAACGAAATCTGTGTCTGTTTTGACCACCCCAAGCGGTGTTTCAAAATCCTTGTAAGTCGCCGTGTACATTCCACGATAGCCTGTGTGTTTCACGCCGAGAATGACAAATACCTCCGCATTGGATTGTTCGATGATCTCTTTATAGGCATAGGCAAAGCACGTTCCGCCACGCCGCAGATCGATGTGAGGCGCAATAGCTCCAACCAACGAGGTATTTGATGCCATTGATTCAGGACACCCGGGACCATCGGGGGGTTGAAAGTAGCCCATTAGCGTCCGATTGAGTTCTTCACCGTCAGTTGGGTAAGCGGCTCCTGCGTGCGTCGCGGGGCGTGTTTTCATTTCCCGAAATTCCGTCTCTATCCGTTTTCGATGCTCATCGAATTTTTCACTGTCCATCATCAAGTGAGAATCTAATGATTCGATGAGCTGGCGGATATTATCACTGAATAGAATTTGCCCCGTCTGACGGGCATATGCCGTCTGGATATCAAGGATAGAATGCTCTCCATCGAAATATTGCAGAATTGGAAGAACTTCGCGGGGAACAGTAACAGGCTCAGTCACGTACTGAAAGGGGTCACGGAGATACAGCAGTTGGCGACCTTCGGCTTCTACAGGAAAAATTTCAACTGGACGTAGCTTAGGATAATCCATAAATCTCTTCTTTCTTCACATAAGGGTTCGGCGTCAATACACACCAGTTGTAAATGGATTTTGAGATTACAAAAATGACGCAGTTGGGTTTGATACAGCCGCGATTCATCTACATCTTGATCAGAATTCAGGCATGCGTAACTGACAGAGATTATAAAGCGATGCGGTGTGAAGATCAAGCCAAAAATTGAGTCGGCAGAAATTCTTTGGTACGACTCGGCGTGGAGAAGTTCTGCAATTTACGTTGATTCACCGATCTGTCTGTGATAAAATAGCTTCACGATTTGAACTCAAGGCAAAGTAGAAGGTATCCCTCACAATGATTCTCGGTGCTCATGTATCCGCTGCCGGCGGCTTACACAATGCGATTGGCAATGGCGAAGAACTCGGGTGCGACGTTGTCCAAATCTTTATAAAAAATCCGAACCGCTGGATAAGTAAGGGACATACAGACGATGCAATAGATGGGTTCAAAGAGGCGTGGAAAACGTCGTCTATTCAAACAGTGGTCGTTCACGATATTCACCTCACCAACCTTGCCTCCCCCAAACCCGACGTACTCAAGAAATCTCGCGTGCAATTTCGTGAGCAGATACAACTCGCCGATCGGCTTGGTATTCCTTACATCGTCACCCACTTAGGCGCACACCTTGAGACTGGCGAAGCGGAAGGTTTGGAGATGTTGAGCCATAGTTTCAACCAGCTTTTCGAGGACACAAACGATACGAGCGTGAGCGTCCTGCTGGAGACCACTGCGGGGCAAGGGACCAATTTGGGCTATCGCTTTGAACATTTGCGTCAGATCATCGATACGTCAAAATATCCCGACAGGCTTGGTGTCTGTTTGGATACATGCCATGTCTTTGCGGCGGGCTACGAGCTTCGATCGGAGGAGGCCTACCACCAAACTTTCGATCAATTCGACGGGATTATCGGTTTGGATCGGTTGCTCACATTTCACCTTAACGACGCCAAATCCGAATATAACAGTCGCATCGATCGCCACGAACACATCGGCGAAGGAAATCTGGGCATCACCCCTTTTCAGCTTCTCGTTAATGATTCGCGTTTTTCACACACGCCAATGATTATCGAAACCCCGAAGATGGAGGAGATGCACGCGGTAAATCTCGCTGTATTGAGGGAGTTAGTAGAAACGGGTTAGAATCGGCATTGGAGGAATTAACAATGGGTATCCTCGGCCCTTGGGAGGTTGTACTCCTAATCATCATTTTTTTCAGCATTATTTTGATTTCCCGGTATCAGACCAAGCGAATCTGCCCGAAATGCGGCTTTGCTATTCGCTCATACACGTCTGAATGTCCAGAGTGTGGGGTGACTTTTCCGAAGAAAAAAAGGGTACAGGAGCGTTGATGAAGATTACGTTTCTCGGCTTCCTGAACACATTCAACTCGCCTATGACGGCTTAATTGTGGAGGTATAAAAAATGGCAAAAGCAACCCTCAAAATCAACGGCATGTCCTGTGAGCACTGTGTCAAAGCGGTTACAGATGTACTTACAGCGGCAGATGGTGTATCCAAAGCTAAAGTTAATCTCAAAAAGGGAGAAGCAAAGATACGTTTCGATGACGCAAAGGTCACCGTCGAAAAACTCGGGCAGGTGGTTACCGACGCAGGCTACGAATTCATCTCAGCAAAGTAGGGGCGAGGCATGCCTCGCCCCTACAGCTTTCACGTTTCACGAATGAGGATCGACGACGGTTTTTTGAAGTTTCTGTGGTAGTGAGGAATATGTTGTACATCACTTTGAGTCTATTGTTGGTAAGGGCGAGGCATGCCTCGCCCTTACGGCTTCACGTCTCCCGAAGGATAACCATAAATGTTCCAATCAATCGACGAAATACAAAACGCATTTGCGACACATCACTATATCGCCGATAAAGCTTTGGCAACGACCATTTATTTAGCTCACCATCTTAAAAAACCGATTTTCCTTGAAGGTGAACCGGGGGTCGGTAAGACAGAGGTGGCAAAAGTTATGGCAGATGTAACTGGTGGCAAACTCATCCGCTTGCAATGTTATGAAGGGCTAGATGCCAACAACGCACTTTACGAGTGGAACTATACCAAACAGATTTTACAACTGCGAATCGACGAAGCGCGTGGTATCGATAAAGAGCTAATCGGCGCAGACCTATTTAGTGAGGCGTTTCTGTTAAAGAGACCATTGCTCGAAGCCATCCAGAGCGATGGAAATGCACCGCCTGTACTGCTCATCGACGAAGTGGATCGGAGTGACAGTGAGTTTGAAGCGTTCCTGCTTGAGATTCTATCCGACTTTCAGATTACGATTCCAGAGATTGGAACCATCCACGCCAAACATATTCCTGCGGTTGTGCTGACTTCAAATCGGACGCGGGAAGTTCACGAAGCCTTGAAACGCCGATGCCTTTATCAGTGGATCGATTACCCTTCCGCCGAAAAAGAATTGTCGATCGTTAAAACCAAGTTGCCGCATATCAACGATGTCCTCGCACAACAATTGTGCAATATGATGCAACTCTTCCGGGAAGGTGATTACTACAAGAAGCCGGGGGTCGCAGAGACGTTGGATTGGGGATTAGCCCTTATCGCATTGGGAAAGGATGCGCTCGATCCGGAGGTTGTCAATGAAACACTCGGTTGTATCTTCAAATATCAGGATGATATTCAACGGGCGCAAGAGGCGAATTTAGGTGAACTTGTGAATCAGGCAAAAACTAACGAAAAGTCGGGAATGGCGGATTGGATGCATCAGCGCGGATAGTTGAAGGATACACAAATGAAGATTACCAGAATCGAAGCGTTCCAGATTGAAACGCCGCGTTATTACGGTCATGTGTCTGGGCATGTCATCGTCAAGGTTTATGTGGATGATGGCCCCGTAGGATTGGGTGAAGCTTCCGACAGCAGAGCCGACGAACTCGGCATAATAACAACGCGCTACAACGATCTGTTAGTGGGATGGGACGCTACCCGCATCACTGAAATCAATGAATTGCTGCGAGCACAGGATTTCGGCAGTTCGGTATCCAATCGACACCTTGCCTCCGCTATTGATCTGGCGCTTTACGACCTCAACGGAAAAGTCCAGGGCGTGCCAGCCTATGGACTGATGGGAGGTAAAGTCCGGGAGCGTATCTACTGCTGCTATC